>DATAMU010000797.1:0-6586 GCA_036266605.1 Candidatus Acidiferrum sp.
CTGAATACCGCTCCAACCCATCACTCGATCCGCGCTTGTAAAAATCAACCAGCCCCCGCGTCAAAACGCGAACATCCGCAACCGCCAGATTCAATCCCTTCGCTCCCGTCGGCGGAACGATATGCGCCGCATCGCCCAATAAGAACAGTTTCCCGTGACGAATCGGCGCCGCGACAAAACTCCGCATCGGCGTCACGCCTTTTTGCAGAATCGGCCCGTCTTGCAAAGTCCAACCGTCGCGCGTAGCGAATCGCGTCCGCAACTCCGTCCAGATGCGATCGTCCGACCAATCCTCGATATTTTCATTGTGCGCGCATTGTAGGTACAGCCGCGAAATTTCCGGCGACCGCATGCTCAGCAGCGCGAACCCGCGCTCGTGGTAGCAATAAATCAATTCATCCGATGCGGGAGGAACCTTCGCCAGAATTCCGAGCCAGCCAAACGGATATTCGCGCTCGTAACTTTTCAGCACCGACGCAGGCAGCGCCGGCCGGCAAATTCCGTGAAAGCCGTCGCACCCCGCGATGAAATCGCACTCCAGCGTTTCTGTCGCGCCAGTGCGCTGAAATTGAATCGTGGGCTTCGACTCGATGTCATGCACGCTCATCGCTTCGGCATCGAACAAAATCTGCCCGCCGACAGCGACTCGCGCCGCCACGAGGTCCTTGATCACCTCGTGCTGCGCATAAATCGTGATCGATTTTCCAGTGAGTTCGGCGAAGTCGATGCGATGCCCCGCGCCGTTGAAACGGAGCTCGACTCCGTTGTGAACGAGGCCTTCTCGCAGCAATCGCGCGCCAACGCCCGACTGCACCATCAGCTCGACAGTGCCGTGCTCCAGAACGCCGGCGCGAATCCGGCTCTCGCAATATTCGCGCGATTTGCTTTCGAGCACGACCGACTCGATGCCCTGCAAATGCAGCAGGTGCGACAGGATCAACCCTGCCGGTCCGGCGCCGATGATTCCAATTTGCGTTCGCATCGTTGAAAAGAGAGTGATTCGCCGATTTAAAATGATTCGCCGAGCGTCGAAAAAAACATCGCGATGATTCCCCGATCGATCTTGTGGACATGGGGCGCAGCATGCTGCGCCCCTACGAAATCGCGCAACCATCACAAAGCGGAGTGGCGGGCACGCCTATCCGGCTCGATGTTACTATAGCCGTTCGTTCGCAATTGCGGCTTCAAACTGAACATGGAAAATGCCTACATCTGTGACGCAATTCGCACGCCGATCGGCCGCTACGGCGGCGTGCTTTCCGCGGTGCGCACCGACGACCTCGCCGCAATACCGATTGCCGCGCTTGTGGCACGCAATCGAGGCGTCGATTGGAATGCGCTCGACGATGTGATCTACGGGTGCGCCAACCAAAGCGGCGAAGACAATCGTAACGTCGCGCGCATGGCGCTGTTGCTTGCGGGACTCCCGGTCGAAGTGCCCGGCTCAACGGTGAACCGTCTCTGCGGATCGTCGATGGATGCGGTCGCGGGCGCCGCGCGGGCGATCAAGTCCGGCGAAGCGGATCTGATCATCGCAGGCGGCGTTGAGAGCATGTCGCGCGCGCCATTTGTTGTTGGCAAAGCGGACACGGCATTTTCGCGATCACTAAAACTCGAAGACACCACGATGGGTTGGCGCTTCATCAATCCGGCGCTGAAAGCGATGTACGGAACAGAGTCGATGCCCGAGACGGGCGAGAACGTCGCCGAGGAATACAAAATTTCGCGCGAAGATCAGGACGCGTTCGCACTACGCAGCCATCAACGTGCAAGCGCCGCGATTCAAGAAGGCCGCATGGCCGAAGAAATTGTCGGTGTGCCAGTGCCGCAGAAAAAAGGCGATCCGATCTCCGTCGAAAAAGACGAGCACCCGCGTCCGGACACGACGCTCGAAGCACTCGCAAAGTTGAAGCCAGTCGTGAAGCCAACCGGTACGATCACTGCCGGCAACGCTTCTGGCATCAACGACGGTGCGTGTGCGTTGCTCATTGCATCGGAAGCCGCAGCGAAAAGACATGGGCTCACGCCGCGCGCTCGAGTCATCGCGAGTGCAGTCGCCGGCGTTGCGCCGCGCGTGATGGGCATCGGTCCTGTTCCCGCAACAAAGAAAGTTTTAGCGAAGGCTGGATTGAAGCTCGATCAAATGGACGTCGTCGAACTCAACGAAGCATTCGCGTCGCAAGCGCTGGCCGTGATGCGCCAACTCGGATGGAAGGACGACGCCGCACACGTCAATCCAAACGGCGGAGCAATCGCACTCGGACATCCACTCGGCGCCAGCGGCGCGCGCCTTGTCACAACCGCGACTTACCAACTCCTGCGAACCAAGGGCAAATACGCGCTCTGCACGATGTGCATCGGCGTCGGCCAAGGCATCGCACTTGTCATTGAGAGAGTCTGAGTGAATCTTTTAGACGGATTGTTTCGCAGCGAAGAAGTGGAAAAGTGGCTCTCGGACCGCACATGCCTCCAGGCCATGCTCAGTTTTGAGTCGGCGCTGGCAAAGGCGGAATCGCACGCCGGAGTCATCCCGAAATCCGCAGTGCAGGCGATCTCGCAGCAATGCAAGGCGCCGCTGTTCGATCTCGACGCATTGTCACGCGCGGCGAAGTCGTCGGGAAATACTGCGATTCCCGTCGTCAAGGCGTTAACCGCGCTCGTCGCAAAAAATAATGCGGAAGCCGCGGGCTATGTGCATTGGGGTGCCACGAGCCAGGATGTCATCGACACCGGCCTCATTCTGCAATTGTGTGGAGCGCTGACTTGCATCGCGGCGGACATAGACAAGCTGGCGCATGCGCTCGCCGAACTGGCGACCGAACATCGTTCAACCGTGATGGTTGGCCGGACGTGGATGCAGCACGCGTCGCCGACCACATTTGGCGCGAAAGTCGCAGGATGGCTCGACGCGATCGATCGTCACCGCGCTCGACTGCGTGAAACGCAGGCACGATGCCTCGTGCTGCAATTCGGTGGCGCGGTCGGGACGCACGCCGCGCTTGAGGGAAAAGGCGATGAAGTCGCCAAAAACCTCGCGCAGGAACTGAAACTGCCGCTGGCGGAGATTCCGTGGCATTCGCATCGCGATCGCGTCGCTGAGATTGCAACCACGCTCGGATTGCTCGTCGGCACGCTGGGAAAAATCGCGTCCGATATTTCTCTGTTGTCGCAGACCGAGGTCGCGGAGGTCTTTGAGCCGACGGAAAAAGGTCGCGGCGGTTCCTCGACAATGCCGCACAAACGGAATCCAGTCGCTTGCGCTGCTGTGCTTTCCGCAGCGACGCGCGTGCCCGGACTCGTCGGCACCATGCTCGCGGCGATGCCGCAGGAGCATGAACGCGGGCTCGGCGGGTGGCACGCGGAGTGGGAGACGCTCCCCGAAATTGTTTCGCTGGTGGGCGGCGCGGCACACACGGTGGCGGCCCTCGCTCCGCGATTGGATGTCGATGCCGAACGCATGCGTCAAAATCTCGATGAAACTCATGGCTTGATCTTCGCGGAGGCTGTTTCGATGGCGCTCGCGAAGAAAATCGGAAAAGCAAAAGCGCATGATGTGGTTGAGGCGGCTTGTAACACATCGCGGAAGGATGGACGGCACTTGCGCGATGTCGTCGATGACGAGCCTTCGATCAACAAGCATTTTTCGATGGAAGAGATCGATGCGCTTTTCGATGCGCAGAATTATTTGGGATTGGCTGAGGAGTTTGTGGATCGAGTTGTGGAAGCGAGCAAGAAAAGTGCGACCGAAAGTTAAAGGCTGAGATCTTGCGGACATGGGGCGCAGGAGTCCTGCGCCCGTACAATTGCCGAGCGCAGACATGGTGATCGAAGGAGAGTTATGGCGTTTGCTGAGCTGAACGGATTGCGGTTGCGATATGAGTGGTCGGGACTGGAGACAGGGCCAGTGCTGGTGTTTTCGCATCCGCTGGGGACCGATCTCACGATGTGGGATGGGCAGGCCGCGGATTTCGGCAAGAAATTTCGTGTACTGCGCTACGACAAGCGCGGGCACGGAGGTTCGTCGTCGCCGGCGGGACCGTATACGATCGAGCAGATGGGGCGCGATGCTGTTGCGCTTCTCGATTATTTAAGACTCGACAAGGTGAACTATTGCGGGCTTTCGATTGGCGGGCAGACGGGCATGTGGCTTGGGGCGAATGCGCCGAAACGATTGAACAAACTAATTCTGAGCAACACGGCAGCAAAAATCGGCAACGACGACGGATGGAACACGCGCATTGAGACTGTCAAGAAAAGCGGTGTGAAGTCGGTGTCGACAATTGTGATCGACCGGTGGTTCACACCAGAATTTCAGACCAAGGCACCGGCGGAAATCGAGAAGATTCGCAACGTGTTTGAACACAGCGATGATGCGGGATATATCGCGTGCTGCGAAGCGGTGAAGGCGTTTGATTTTCGCGAGAAGGTTGGCGGAGTGCGCGTGCCGACGCTGTTGATCGCGGGGACGCATGATCCGGCGACAACGCCGGTGGACACGAAATTCGTGGCGGATCGAATCGCGGGATCGAAATTTGTGGAGTTGAGCGCTTCGCATTTGTCGAACATCGAGCAACGAGAAAAGTATTCGGCGGCAGTGGCGGAGTTTTTGGCGTAACGAACAGGAAAGAAGAAAAACCGGGCGGTGCTTGAAGTTGACGACCGGGCAAGCTGGGGCGCAGCAGTGCTGCGCCCCTACATGAGACATGACCTTGCTCGAACTGGGGGCGGCGATGGACGAGAAGAAAAGATACGAGCAGGGGTTGAAGATTCGGCGGGAGGTTTTGGGAGATGCGCACGTGGATCGATCGCTGGCGAATCGCGACGCGTTCAATGAGGAGTTTCAGGAATTGATCACGCGGTATGCGTGGGGAGAAATTTGGTCGCGGAAGGAATTAGATCGGCCGACGCGCAGCATGATTACGCTGGCATTGATGGTGGCGCTGAATCGTGGCGAAGAATTTCGGATGCATGTGCGCGCGGCGCTGAATAATGGCGTGACGAAGGAAGAGATCAAAGAAGTGCTGCTGCAGTGCGCGGTTTATTGCGGCGTGCCGGCGGCGAATTCGGCGTTTCACGCGGCGAAGGAAGTGCTCGGCGGATAGTTGCGCGATGAACCATCGAAAAACAGCCGGCAAGATGCCGGCGCTACCACGGCGGATGGATCGAGGTCGTGTTTACGCCGGGCGGAGTGAACCCCGCCCCTACAAACCGGGCGTTGGCGGTTGAGTTGATGTAGGCGTTGGCGGTTGAGCCTCTTTTACCAGGATGGGCCAGCGGGGGAAGGCGAAGTTGCCGGCGTTGTCGTCGACGACGTTGACCTGGCAGGTGTAGAAGCCGGGCTTCAGGGATTGCAGCGGCAAGTCGATCTGGAAAATGACGGCTTTGCGATCGGGCCCGGTGAGTTCGTTGGCGACAACTTGTTTTGATTCGTAGACTTTTGCGTTGCCTTGCAGGAATTCGATGTTCGTCAAGACGTGGACGGCATCTTTCGTGGGCTTTGGTTGCTGCGCGGCGGTTGCGCCATTCGCACCGGCACTGGAATTCGATCCGAGCAACGCATCGATCGCGGCGTTGCCACTGCCCGCCGCGGCGACGGTTCCACCCTTGCGCTTGTTCGCGGCGTCGTAGACCTCGTACTGTAAATATAAATGTTGATCCTGCGTGAAAACGTGCGTGATGTTCGGCACGAGTTCCTGCTGATTTTGCACGAGTGGATGCAGACCCTTTTTCGTGGAAGCACCGCTCGCGGGCACGCGCTGATTCGCGAGGACGACCGAGCTCATGCGCAATGGGGCTTTGCGCAGGTCGGGAATCGTGACATCGGTCTCGAACGAACCCATGCGGCCGGACTGATTTTCGCGGACGATGAATTTCAGATGGTATTCGCCGGGCGCGAGTACGAAGCCGGTGTTGTACTGCACATTTTTGCGGCGCACTTGTTGCGCGCTGTCGAGCGCGAGTTTTACCGTGTCGCGTTGATGCCCTACCGGCAATTTTCCGTTGGCTAAAACTTCACCGATGACGTCGATCGTGGCGTTGTCTTTGTCTTTCGCTTGCGTGAACGGAATCTGCGATCCGGGAATTACGAGCGAAACCCCGAGATAGTAGTGGTTGTCGTCCTGACGAAAATAATGCGCGCCGGCGTAAACGGCGACGTCGGTTTGCGGGAGTTGGGCGTCGAGTTCGTCGTCGAGCTGCTGCTCGCGATCGGTGCGATTGAGATGATGGAAGTCGCGGCCGGCGTAGTAGCCGGAGCGATACTCGAGCTTCATTTCCTTTACGTCGGAGCGATTAAGCGTGACCTTGAGGTGGCGGAAGTGGCCGTCTTTCGCGGGGTTCGTGCTGGTGAATCCGAGAACGTAGTACGCCGACGTGTCTTTTTGCACTTGCGCGAAGACGCCGCTGAAATCGTTGGAGTCGAAAAAGGCTTTGCCGCCGGTGTCGGCGGCGAGCGTCGAAAGCGTTTCCTGGGAATTCGCGTTGCCGTTGAGGTCGTTGAAGATGGCGTTGCCGTTGTAGGCGGATTGGCCGTGCAGGCTGGCGTTTTGCGCTTCGCCGCCCGGAGGAAACGCCTGCAAGCCGCGCA
>DATAMU010000798.1:0-7687 GCA_036266605.1 Candidatus Acidiferrum sp.
TCTCTTACGAAAAAGACAAACAGTCCGGCGAAGTCACCTGGTCCATCGGCGAATACATTTACGGCAAAGAAATCTGGCAGGCGTTCAAACTGCAAGGGCAGCCGCCCGAGCCGATCGGCGTATTCGAAAATCAGCCGTCGCCCAACACCATCAATCTCAAACAAGTCTGGGCTTTTTTCTTGCTCCTGTGCGCGTGCCTTTTCGGCTTGATGATCACGGCCGATCTTTTTTCGGGCGATAAGCAGGTCTTCAGCAACACGTATCATCTGGCGTCCGGGGCGCCCAAAGGCGAAGCATCCTTCGTTACCGACGTCTTCGAGCTCAAAGGCCGCGAGTCCAACGTCGAAGTCGCCACCGAAGCCAACGTTGCCAACAATTGGATCTACCTCAACTACGCGCTCATCGATCAGGACACCGGCCGCGCCTGGGACTTCGGCCGCGAAGTCAGCTATTACTTCGGCCGAGACAGCGACGGCAATTGGACCGAAGGCAGCCACAAAGATAAAGTGATCGTGCCCAGCGTCCCTGCGGGACATTATTATTTGCGGATCGAACCGGAGACCGAAGCCCAGCATCCGGCGATCAACTATTCCGTGACGGTCTATCGCGACGTGCCTGTGTTCGGCTTTTATGGTTGGGGACTACTGATCATTTTTATCCCAGTCGCGTTTCTCACGTTCAAAGCGATCAGCTTCGAACGTTCGCGCTGGGCTGAAAGCGATCATCCGATTTTGCAAACGGAGAGTGACTGATGCTCGCGAAATTGTATTTACTCTACGGATTCATGGTGCTGGGCGGCATTGGCGTCGCTCAATACCGCGGAATGAGCTTGGATCGCATCAGCCAGATCAAAAACGTTCCGCGCTCGATCCGCGACAACCCGGGTGCCTATCGTTCAATCTACAGCAGCTACCACCACTACACTGGAGGCAAATAAGATGAATCTGCTCCCGCTCGGCAACGTCGTCGCCGCTCTCGCCTACGCGTTGATTGGCATCCTCATTTTCATTTTGTCGTTCGTCATCATCGACAAAGCGACGCCCTATCATCTCTGGAAAGAAATCGTGCAAGAACACAACATGGCGCTCGCCATCCTGATCGGCGCCATGTCCATCGGCATCTGCATCATCATCGCCGCCGCCATTCACTGATGCCGCAGCGTGCAAGCTACTGTGTAGGGGCGCAGCACGCTGCGCCCCATGTCCGCACGATGTCTAACGCTTAGCGTCTTCTCTTTCTTCGATCGAAACCAATGGGCATCCTCCTCTTCATCTCCGTCCTCCTCATCGCCGCCTGCGGCCTCATCTACGAACTCGTCGCCGGCACCCTCGCGAGCTATCTCCTCGGCGACAGCATCCTCCAGTTCTCCACCGTCATCGGCACATACCTCTTCGCCATGGGCATCGGCAGCGCCCTCTCGCGCTACCTCAATCGCGGCCTCGTCTACCGTTTCATCTGGATCGAACTGCTCCTAGGCGTGATCGGCGGCTTCTCCTCAGCGCTCTTGATGCTCGCCTTCGCATTCACGCAGGGCTTCAGCATCATCCTCTACGCGCTGGTCATCGTGATGGGCGTCCTCGTCGGCCTCGAAATCCCTCTCCTCATGCGCATCGTGAAAGACCGCTACAATTTCCGCGACGTCATCGCCCACGTCCTCACCTTCGACTATCTCGGCGCTCTCGCCGCGTCGTTGATTTTTCCGATCATCCTCGTTCCTCGACTGGGCCTCGTCCGCTCCGCCATGCTCTTCGGCCTCATCAATGTCGCCGTCGCCCTCTGGACCACCTACATCTTCGCGAATCAGCTCGCGACAACGCGCGCACTCCGCGCTGCGTGCCTGCTTGTGCTCATCGGCCTGGGTGTCGGCATCGCCGAAGCCAAAAAAATCACCGCCACCGCCGAAGACAACATCTACGCCGACGAAATCATCTTCGCCCGCGACACGCGCTACCAGCATCTCGTCCTTACGCGCTTCAAGGACGACATCCGCCTCTTCCTCAACAGCCATCTCCAATTCAGCTCACGCGACGAATATCGTTACCACGAAGCCCTCATCCATCCCGGACTCGCTAGCATCCCCACGCCGCGTCGCGTTCTCGTCCTCGGCGGCGGCGACGGCCTCGCCGTGCGCGAAATCCTCAAATACCCCCAAATCGAAAGCATCACGCTCGTCGATCTTGACCCCGAGATGACAAAAATTTTTTCCAGCCACGCGATGCTCACCGAACTGAACAAAAATTCCCTGACGTCACCCAAACTCCACGTCATCAACGCCGACGCGTTCCCCTGGATCGATTCCAACACCGACAGTTTCGATTTCATCGTCATCGATTTCCCCGACCCCACCAATTATTCTCTCGGCAAGCTCTATACCACCGCCTTCTATCGCGCCGTCGCCCGCCACCTCAGCGCCCAAGGCATGGTCGTCGTCCAAAGCACTTCGCCAATGTTCGCGCGCGACTCTTTCTGGTGCATCGCCAACACGCTGAAACAAGCCGGACTAAAAACCTTTCCGTATCACGTCTACGTTCCCTCGTTCGGCGAATGGGGTTTCGTCCTCGCATCGCAACACGACTACAATCCGCCGACATCGTTGCCCGCTGGTCTCCGCTTCATCGACGTAAAAGGGCTCCCCTCGCTATTCCAATTTCCACCCGACATGTCCCCGCTCCCCATCCCGCCCAACCAACTCAACGACCAAGTCTTAGTCCGCCTCTACGACCAGGACTGGAAAGACATCAGCCATTAAGCGCCGCGACTTCCTAACCACCACCAGCGCCGCCCTCATCGGCCTCTCCCTGAAATCCGACCGCCCTATCCCCGGCTCTTTCGTCAACGAATCCGCTCAGCTCGGCCACCAACTCCGCGACCACGCCTCTTTCCAAGCGCCGACCAAAGCTGAAAAATTCCCCGTCGTCATCGTCGGCGGCGGAATTGCCGGCCTCAGCGCCGCATGGCGCTTCCGCAAGCGCGGCTTCACCGATTTCGTCCTCCTCGAAATGAACGACACCGCCGGCGGCAATGCCCGCTGGGGCGAAAACGAAATCACCGCTTACCCGTGGGCCGCGCACTACATTCCCGTCCCCGGCCCCAAAGCGATCTACGTCCGCGAACTCTTCGAAGACCTTGGCGTTCTGCAAAACGGCGTCTGGAACGAGCGCTATCTCTGCTTCTCTCCGCAAGAACGCCTCTTCCTCTACGGCCGCTGGCAAGAGGGAATCGAGCCCGCCATCGGCCTCAAGCCCACCGATCGCGAACAATTCCAGCGTCTCGAAGAAATCTTCACCGCCTACAGAAAATCCGGCGAATTCACCATCCCGCTCGAACTCGGCCGCTCACAAAAATCCGCCGCTCTCGACAAAATCTCCTTCGCCGACTGGCTCCGCGATCAACATTTCGACTCGCCTCTTGTGAACTGGTATATGAACTACGCCTGCCGCGACGACTACGGTGCGCTCGCCAAAGACACGTCCGCCTGGGCTGGCATCCACTATTTTTCCTCACGCGAGCAGGAAGAAAAGGGTCCGCTCACCTGGCCCGAAGGCAACGGCTGGATCACGCGTCGTCTACTCGAACGCCTCGGTGAAAACATCCGCACAAATCAAATGGTCCGCCACATCGCGCCCGCAGCCACAAAGAGTTCCGCGACATCCAAACGGAAATTCACCGTCACGACCTCCGACACTGAATTCGAAACCGATTTCGTAATTTTCGCCGCGCCAACTTTCCTCGCGCCCTACCTCATCGAAAATTTCCCGCAGCAGCCGCTACGCGACTTCACCTACTCCCCCTGGCTCACCGCAAATCTCACGCTCGACCGCCTCCCCGATTCCCGCGGCGCCGAACCCGCCTGGGACTCCGTCTTCCTCGACTCGCCCACTCTCGGCTACGTCGACGCCACACACCAATCCATCCGCTCTCACATCGACAAAACCGTTTGGACGTTTTACTGGGCACTAGCCGACGGGGCCCCAGCGCAAAATCGCCGCCTGCTCCTCGAAAAAGATTGGACTTACTGGAAAGAAGCCATCCTCCGCGATCTCGAACGCGTCCACTCCGACATTCGTCAATGCGTCTCTCGCATCGACATCATGCGCATGGGCCACGCCATGATTCGTCCCACTCCCGGCGCAATCTTTTCCGCCGAACGCGCCCACATCGCCGGACAACAAAAATTGCCCGACGACCGACTCTACTTCGCGAACTCCGACCTCAGCGGCATCTCCATCTTCGAAGAAGCCCAATACCACGGCGTCACCGCCGCCGAATCCATTCTCAAAAAAATAAGCCGCCGATAGTCAACGCTATCAGCGGCTCCTCAAATCACCTCGATTCGAAAATTATTTCGAATCGCTACGCGCTCAGCCTCACGCCGTTCGCGTCCCACCCGTAAACAAATGCACCACCAACGAGATCACCGCAAAAATCAGCAGGATGTGAATCAAAAATCCCGCCACATGGAAAAATACAAATCCACCGGCCCACAAAATCAACAGAAGTATCGCCAATCCCAGAAACGGTCCGAATCGCATGTCGAGACCTCCTCAAAAGCATCATTCGCAATAACGCCTCAACTTACGGCAGCCATCCCGCCCCTGAAATACATGAAACGATGTAGCGAATGCAGCTAAATTCCGCAGAAAACACTCTTATGTGCGCATTTCGCTCAAGAGCTTCTCCGCGTGCAGCGCCCCCTCCGGCGTGTCCTCATGCTTGAAATACACAAACACATCTCCGCTGCTCGCCAATTTCGCTACCCGTTCCTTCACAGCCTTCTGCGCCTTCGCCGAATAATCCTCTTTCCTCAATCGCAAATACGCAAAGTCCGCCGTCTGTACATCCGGCGTCTCCAACTTCTCACTCTCCGCCAAACACAACGCCACGTTCGACTCGCGCATCACGTCATACACCTCGTCGCAAAACCACGATACATGCCGAAACTCAAACGCGCTCTTCAACCCGCGCGGCACCCACGACAAAAATTCCCGCAACACCGCCGTATCGCATTTCAAATAAGGCGGCAACTGAAACAGCACCGGCCCCAGCCGTCCCTCAGCGCCCATCGGCTGCAGCGCCGTCGCAAATTCCGCCGTGAACTCCGCAACATCCTTCAATCTCTTGATGTGCGTAATCTTCTGATGCGCCTTGAACGCAAACTTGAAGTCCTGCGGCACCTGCGCCAGCCATCCGCGCAGCAACTTCTCCGTAGGAAATCTCCGAAACGTGTAGTTCACCTCCACCGTATTCAGCCGCGAAGCGTAATGCCCCAAGAATTTCGCCGACGCCAACTTCGCCGGATAAAAATCGGGCTTCCACGTCGCATACGCCCATCCCGAAGTACCTGCATAAACTTTCCCCACGTCACCCTCACTGAATCCCAAACAAGCACAAACTAAAAAGGGAAGCGCCTCATCAATCACCAGCACGCTTCCCCTCTTAAATCGTCACTTCATTGCTTCATCGCTTCTTCACTTCGCCTTTTATCTCAACAGCGACTTCCACCTCGCCCAACTATCATCCCGCGCCTTCTTATTCGCCACATTCGCATCCGGCGCCTCACCGGCCCGCATAAACCCATGCCCAGCGCCGTCATAAGTCACCGGCTCATACTTCTTCCCCGCCGCCTTCATCGCCTCAATCGTTCCCGGCACGGTAGCTCCGATCCGCGCATCGTCCCCGGCGTAAAATCCATACACCGGCGCGTTGATCTTTGCCATCGCATCCTTATCTGGCGGCGGCCCGTAAAACACAAACGCCCCCGACAAATCCGTGCGGTTCGTCGCAAACCGGAACGATTGCCCGCCTCCCCAGCAGAATCCCACGACATATAATTTCCCGTTCGCCGCCGGAATTTTCTTTGCATAGTCCGCCGCCGCGTTGAGATCTGCCGTCACCTGATCCGGTGGCAGCTTGCTCACCGCTTCCATCGTCTTGCCTTCCGCGAACGACGAACTCCTCCCGCCGTTCGGTCCCATCCCCGACAACAAATCCGGCGCCACCGCGATGTATCCCGCTGCTGCCACCTCGTCCGCCAATTCCTGTACCCAATCCGTCATTCCGAAAATTTCGTGAATCACCAGCACCACCGGCCGCTTGTCCTTCACTTCCGGATACACAACGAACGTATCCACCGACCGCCCATCATGCTTCACCGTCACCCACTCGCCATGCCGAGAAGATTTCGCCAGCGCCGCCTTCGCCCAATCCTGTGCGCAGGACGGTCCCGCCGCCACGCCCATCATCGTCACAGCCGCCACCGCCACAACCAACGCCACCCGCATCGTTTTCTTCATCTGTCCGCTCCTATCGAATCGAAAAGCCGCCCGCAACTTTTCCTTTTCCTCAGCATCATTTTTTGTGCATATTACCTATAGCATTGCCCGGAATCATAAAGGCCAGGCGTCCCATCGGGCAAGGCTGACCTGACGGTCCCCAAGACTTTGCCCATGGATGAAGCTGGACTCAACACCCAGCTGTGCCACGTTGCGGTTCCCGCCCTCACGTGGCTATTTGGTCGGCCCCAGAACTAACTTCGGCGCAGAATCTCGTCCCTGTGCCGGCACACATCAACTCGATCGCAACCGCGGCACGTCGTTGCTACCGCGATCGTTTGGAAGTTCGTCGGCCATTCACCTTCAGCAGAGGAGATCATGACCAATCGCGCGCGCCTCCCGTGGCAACTCAAAATCGCGGCCAAAGTGATCCTCTCTCGTGTCCCCCTCAGCCCGAAGCTGCTGCGTCGAACCGGCCTCTTTCACGTCGGCGGCATGCGCCGACCCGAATACGCAGTTGGTGTCTTTCGCCGGCACTTCGAAAACGCTGTCTTCGCCCGCAAAGATCTTCCATTTGTCACACTCGAACTGGGCCCCGGCTTCTCCGTCTTTTCCGCAGTCATCGCGCGCGCTTTCGGCGCTTCCGCCACTTACGCCGTTGACGCATCCCCTCTCGCCACCACTGATGTGCAACTCTATCGCGATCTGGCCGACTACTTGCGCGAATCCGGGCTCAATCCACCATCGCTCGACGACTGCAACACTCTCGATGACGTCCTCAAAAAATGCGGCGCCGTCTATCTTTCCAACGGCGTCGAGTCCCTCAAATCCATCCCTGATGCCTGCGTGGATTTCGTCTGGTCCCACAGCGTTCTCCAGCACGTTCGTCGCAAGGATTTCCCATCCTTGCTCGCACAACTCCGCCGCATCCAGCGCCCTGACGGTGTCGGCTCGCACACCATTTCCATCGCCGACATTCTCGGCGGCAACCTCAATGACCTTCGCTTCAGCGAAAGAACCTGGGAATCCAGCCTAATGGCCAATTCCGGCTTCTACACCAACCGCATCCGCTACAACGACTACTTAAAATTTTTCACCGAAGCCAGCTTCGTCCCCCAGGTCTATCGCACCGCCCAGTGGGACACCCTCCCCACCCCGCGCCACAAGATGTCCCCCGAATTCGCCCAACTCCCCGACTCCGAACTCCAAATCTCCGGGTTCGACGCATACCTCCACTAGTCGTGACGGGAAGGGAAGCGAGATATAGAAAGGAGACAGAGGATCTCCCGTTACAAGCCCTCGTACATCCTTGCCATTGCGGTTCTTCTGCTGGTGATCGCGACGCTGCGAAGAAACAGAAAAAACTGAGATTGCCTGCTAACCCCGCGGGTGTTGGCGAACAAAAAGCGAATATG
>DATAMU010000799.1:0-2173 GCA_036266605.1 Candidatus Acidiferrum sp.
CTTACCGAGAGTCTGCTTCGCCGCCGCAACGACGTTATCGACGGTAAAGCCGAACTTTTTCATCACATCCTTAATAGGGGCGGAGGCTCCGAACGAGTGCATACCGATCATCTTGCCCTTTGGACCGACGTAGCGATCCCACCCGAGCGTCGCAGCCATCTCGACCGAAACGCGCGCCGTGACCGCGGCCGGCAGCACGCTCTCCCTATACGAGGCGTCCTGCTTTTCGAACAGATCCCACGAAGGCATGCTCACAACTCGCGCCTTGATGCCTTCGGCGGCGAGTTTCTCTCGCGCCTCGACGCACATGTGCACTTCGCTGCCCGTACCGATCAAGATTATGTCGGGCTTGCCGCCATCGGCATCGATCAAAACGTAGGCACCTTTCGCGACGCCGGAAGCCGGAGCGAACTTGGTCCGGTCGAAGGTAGGCATCGGCTGCCGCGTCAGCACCAGCGTCGATGGCTGAAGTCGCGACTGAATCATGACTTTGTACGCCTCGACGACTTCGTTCGCGTCACCGGGCCGCAGCACGATCATGTTCGGCATCGCGCGCAGGCCGGCGAGTTGCTCGATCGGCTGGTGCGTCGGGCCGTCTTCGCCGAGGCCGATCGAATCGTGCGTGAAGATAAACATCGACGGCGTCTCTTCCAGCGCCGCGATGCGCATCGCTGGCTTCATGTAGTCGCTGAAATTGAAGAACGTTGCGCTGAACGCCCGCAGCCGCGATACGCTCAGTCCGTTGACCGCCGCGCCCATGGCGTGTTCGCGCACGCCGAAGTGCATGTTGCGGCCCTTGTATTGATCCTCGGGGAAGAATTCACCGGCGCCGTCGAAAGTGAGGTTGGTCTTGTTCGAATGCGCCAGATCGGCCGATCCGCCGACGAGCCACGGAATATTCTTCGCCAGCGCGTTCAGAACTTTGCCGGAAGAATCACGCGTCGCCATGCCTTTAGCGTCGGCAGGGAAGTTCGGCAGATCTTTGTCCCAGCCCTTGGGCAATTCCAGCTTCTGCATCGTCTGAATCTGCTGATCAAGTTCAGGGAACTTCGTTTTGTATTCGTTATAGACCTTCGTCCACGCCGCGTGATTTTCGCCGCCGCGCTTGCCGATGCCGTTCTTGAATCGGTCGTATACGCCATCCGGCACGAGGAACTGCGCATCTTCCGGCCAGCCGTAGAATTTCTTCGTGAGTTTTACTTCTTCGACCCCGAGCGGTTCGCCGTGCGAATCCGAGGAATCGTGCTTGTTCGGCGAGCCGTAGCCGATGTGGCTATCGACCACGATCAGCGTCGGCTTATCGTTGGTCTTCAGGAACGTCTCGTACGCGCGGCCGAGCATCACCAGATCGTTGGCATCGGAAACGCGCGTGACGTTCCAGCCAAGGCCAACGAACTTCGTCATCACATCTTCGTCAAACGACCACTTCGCCGGCCCGTCGAGCGTGACGCTGTTGTGATCGTAGATCCAGCACAGATTCGAAAGTTTCAGATGTCCGGCGAGCGATGCGGATTCGCAGCCGACGCCTTCCATCATGTCGCCATCGCCGCACATTGCGAACACGTTGAAATCGAAAACGGTGTATCCCGGACGGTTGTAGTTCGCGCCGAGCCACTTGCTCGCCATTGCCATGCCGACGCTGTTGGCCACGCCTTGCCCCAGCGGACCGGTTGTCGTCTCGACGCCCGTCGTTATGTGCGACTCCGGATGCCCCGGCGTTACGCTGTCGAGTTGGCGGAACGATTTGATATCGTCGAGCGAGACGGCCGGCTTATCAGTGATTTTGTCGTCGCCATCGGCCCGTTTCACCCCCGTAAGGTGCAACATCGCATAGAGCAGCATCGACGCGTGCCCGTTCGAAAGCACGAAGCGATCGCGATTCGGCCACAGCGGATCGGCCGGGTCGTACCGCAAATAGTTCTGCCACAACGCGTACACCACCGGCGCCAGCCCCATCGGCGCGCCCGGATGGCCCGAATTTGCTTTTTGCACTCCGTCGATCGCCAGCGTTCGAATCGTATCGATGCTGAGAAGGTCGATGTCCTGTAGCAATTGCGGGGAAAGCTTCTGCGTCGTGCTCGTCTGCGTCGTGCTCACGATGACTCCTGCGGGGATTTCGCGCCCGCTGCTGTCTTTCTAGATTTGGATGCGCCGCATTTCGCGGTGGATGATG
>DATAMU010000800.1:0-1648 GCA_036266605.1 Candidatus Acidiferrum sp.
CTCGCCGTGCAACTAACCGCGTCCCAATGCGAAGGAGTGACGCACATCCTGGCGGCCCTCTTCTTCGCCGTCTCCTTCGTCTTCGTCTACCGCAGCTTCTACAGCATGCGCATCCGCACCACCGCGCACTAATCCAACATAGCAATTCGGATCACCAAAGGGCGCCGACACCGGCGCCCTTTTTTGATTTGCGTGCCCGCCTATTGACATGGCCATCTCAAATGGCTATCTTGAAGTCATGAAGGTCAGCGTCGCGGAAGCGAAGGACAAGCTCTCAGAACTCATCAAAGCTGTTGAGGACGGTGAAATCGTCACGATCTGCCGCCGTGGTGTTTCCGTTGTCGATATAGTCCCCACGAAGGACACCCTTCGTAAGCCGCGCAAACTCGGCACACTCCGCGAGAAATTCATCGCCAACGATCCTGATTGGTGGAAGCCAATGAGCGACAAGGAAGTCGAGAATTTCTTGGAGGAAGGGCGCTACTAGTGCCTTACCTGTTGGACACGGTTGCATTCTACTTTGCGTCCAAAACCCCGGAACGTCTGTCGAAACGCGTCGCCGATATTTTTGCAGACCCCGAGACCGATCTTCTCCTAAGCTCGGTTTCCCTTTCTGAAATCGCCATCAAGAACACGGTCGGCAAAACAACATTGCCGCTGGACGATTTGAAACGGGGCCTAGAGGACCTTCGTATCCAACTGGTTTCCTATACTCCCAAGCACGCCATTCGTCTTTTCGAAATGCCGGTGCACCATCGAGATCCATTCGATCGCCAAATCATCGCCCAGGCGATGTCCGAGGAAGTCCCTGTCATCACATGTGATGAAAAGTTTCGTCTCTACGAGGGCCTGGAGGTTGTGTGGTAGTCGCTACTTAACAGCCAGCAAGTAGTTCGGCCGATCCGGCGTACTGCGTGTCGCGTTCCTCTTTCCATTTGCCCCGCACGCCTCGCTGTTCTACGATACCCGCCGGCCCAAGGAGCCTCCACGATGAGCTCGATCGCCCGTAATTCCCTGCTCTCCATCGCAGCCGTAATCTTCCTTCTCGCCCTTCCCAATCATTCGCAATCGAACGCCAAGCCCGACGAACACTGGCGACAACTCTTCAACGGCAAAAATCTCGACGGCTGGAAGCACGTCGGCCCCGGCGAAGACACCGTCGAAGACGGCCTCATCCGCACGCACGGTGGCATGGGCCTTCTCTACTGGACGAAAGAAAAGTTCGGCAACTGCCGCATCAAAGTCGTCTACAAGATGCGGGATCACAACGACAACTCCGGCGTCTTCATCCGCATCCCCATCGAGCCGCGCGAACCATGGATGCCCGTCCACTACGGCTACGAAGTGCAGATCGACAATCAGCCCGAAGATTCAAAGGAAGACGAATACCACGTGACCGGCACGCTCTATTCGCTGACCAAGCCTCTCGCACGCCCAGGCAAGCCCGGCCCCGAGTGGAACACGATGATCATCACGCTCAACGGTTCGCGCACCATCGTCGAGGTCAACGGCGTCCGCGTCACCGACTACACCGAAGGCGGCCCCGTCCCCGATCGCAAATTCGATTTCGAACCGCAACACGGCCGCCGCCCCGACGAAGGCTACATCGGCCTGCAAAATCACAGCGACAACGACATCGTCTTCTTCA
>DATAMU010000801.1:0-1688 GCA_036266605.1 Candidatus Acidiferrum sp.
CGCGCCGGTCTTATCGTCGAGCTGAAAAAAGAAGTGAGGCGTTTCGAAGTCGAGCTTCGAGGGTGTGGATCCTGCAATGGCCTGAGGGCGCGGAGCGGCGAGAATTCGGAGAGATTGCATTGCCTCGGAGCTGAGGTCGTCAGGTAAAGATTCGATCGCGGAGTAGAGGTCGTGGCGTTTTTCCTGCCAGCTGGACTGCACCACTTTGTAGTTTTTCGTCGTGAGCATCCTCATCAGGTCGGATGGAAGATAGTTGTCGAAGTCGAGCCAAGTTTTGGTGTCAGTGCCCCAGGTGTGTTCCGCTTCGAGCAGCAAACTGCGAAGGAATTTTATGTCGGTGACGTCACCCTGTTGAAACTTTCCACTTGCGATCATCGCATCGCGAAGACGACAAACTGCGCGATAGCGAGCGACTTTGAGGGGATCGCTGCCGATGCCGTGGATCCAGGTGTCGCCGATTTCCTGGGTGATGACGGGGAGCCTGGCGGCATGAGGTTGAACGGTGTCGGCGATGTGGGTGAGATCGGTGGCGCGGATTTCGGCGTTGGGGAAACGCTGACGAAGATCGAGGTAGGTGGCGGCGATTTCTTCGGGCGAGTGCGGGCCGGCGTTGTCGTCGGCCATGACGATGGCGTAGGCGATGTCGGAGCCGGGGATGATTTGGATTGTGCCGTAGTGGTGGTGGTAGGAGACGACGAGTTGCGCGCCGGCGGGATCCTGCCAGCGGAAGAGCGGCGGGAGGACGGCGGGAGTGCTGGCGTCGTTGACGCCGATGTCGAGGAATTTTACGCCGGCGGCGGCGAGCGGGCTTACGATGCCGCGCGTGTGGCCGGGGACGTCGGTCATTTTGGCGCCGGTGGTTTTGCGGCCGAAGCGATTGTCGAGCGATTGGGAGAGCGCGATGGCGCCGGAGATGAGCGAGGGATCCATCAGCTCGGTTTGCCAGCTGAAAGGAATGGCGTGCCAGGCGATGAAGTTGGACGCGATGGCTTGCTCCATTTTTTTGCGGTCATCGCTGGAGGCTTGCTCGAGATATTCGTAGAGAAGCCAGGAGCCGGTGGTCCAAGTGTAGTTCGCGTGATCCGAAGATTTGTCTTTGTTGCGATCGAGTTGCTCGGCGGTGGCGATGGCTTTAGGGAAAAATTCGTTGAAGTAGCGGTGGACGACGTTGGCTTGTGTGTCGATGAAGCCGGCGTCGAAGTGGCATTTGAAGACGACGAGGACGCGCTTGATTTCGGGGGATGGGGCTGGAGTTGCGGCGGTCGGCGTTTGTAGGAGTTTTGTTGGATCGAATGGCGCCGCGTTGGCGACCCATGCTGTACTGCCGGTTACTAGAAGAGCTTCGAGGAATTTTCGTCTGCGCATTGTTGAGAGCCGATCAGTGTGCCGTTGCCGGACTGTCGATTACATGGATCGTGTGAAGCCATGTGTCTACGAGTTTCGGCCAGTGGGTGACGGGAAGATTTGTGGGGCGAAGGCCCCAGCCGTGACCGCCTTCGGCGTAGATGTGAAGTTCGGCGGGGACTTTGGCGTTTTTCAACGCGAGAAAATAGACGGTGGAGTTTTCGATGTGGACGGGGTCGTCTTCGGACTGAACGATGAAGGATGGCGGAGTTTTTTCTGTGGGATGGATTTCTGGGTTGGGCGCCATATTTTGTTCGGCGAGGGCGAGATAGCCGGGGTAGACG
>DATAMU010000802.1:0-14053 GCA_036266605.1 Candidatus Acidiferrum sp.
GGCTCCGCGATGAAAGCGTTCTTGCATCTGATTCACGAACCGCTCGGCTTCGACGCGCACAACGTCATGGTCGTCCGGATTCCTCTGCGCCAGAACTCTTACGGCACTTGGAAAGCGCGCGTCGCTTATTTCGAGCAATTACGCGCGAAGATCGCGGAAACTTCCGGTGTCAGCGTCGCGGCTATCTCCTCAAATGCAACTCCTCTAGAAAATGGATGGGTCATGGGCTCATCTGTCTTCGGCAAACCCGACCTGAATTCCCAGTTGGTATCGGTCAATCTCATCAGCCCCGAATATTTCGACGCTTTGCGCATTCCGCTGCTCCAAGGACGTATTTGGAGCGCTACCGAAAATCACAACGCCTCCCATGTAGCCGTGATCAACCGCGCCCTGGCGAAGCGCCAGTTCCCGAATGGCGATGCCATCGGCCATTTGTTGAGATTGCCGGGCGTCACGGGCAATCCGGCGACAGTCTTCTCGCCTCCTGACATCGGAAATTCCTGGTTACAGATCATTGGCATCGTCGAAGACGCGCGTAACGCCGGGCTGGGAAACGTCGCGAACCCGGCGGTCTTCGTGCCTTACACCTTCAGCGTGTATGAGTACACCGAGATTCTGGCTCGCACCAACGTCGCGCCGATGACCTTGCTGCCCGCGGTCCGCGAACAATTGACATCCATCAATCCCGATCAGCAGGCGAACAGCGATGTCTCCGATCTCGAGACGCACCTCAGGTACGGACCCGCATGGCAGCAAGGCAAACTCACCGCATGGATCTTTGGCGCTTTTTCCTGGCTCGCGCTGGCTCTCGCATCAGTGGGGTTGTACAGCGTGATGTCCTACAGCGTTGCGCAGCGGATGAATGAATTCGGTATCCGCGTCGCGCTCGGCGCACAGCGCACCAATCTATTGCGCCTCGTTTTTCGAACCGCCCTGGAAGGCGTCGGTGGCGGCGTGGTACTCGGCATCGGTCTCTCATTCGCCTTGAGCACCTTGATTTCGAAATGGGTGCAAGGCAATTTGCGCGACCCATCGATCGTCGTCGCCGCCATCTTCGCGCTTCTCATCGTCATGACGATCGCCTGTGTGACTCCCGCTCATCGAGCCACCACCGTCGATCCCATGACCACGCTGCGCGCTGAATAATCCCGCTGACCCAAGCCAGCTTCATTCTTTCGGGCGATCTCCGCCTTCTTCCTGCGGCGGTTTCCCCGTTGAAGCCGCCTCGCCCTTTTCGATGCGAGTCTTCGCTTCCATCATTACCGCCGCTTCGCGTTTGCGAAGCGCTCCCTCCAGCCCGCCAATCGCCGCTCCCACAAGCGATCCCGATCCCTTCCGAACTTCCTCCTCGAACTCTTGGTCCGACATCTCTTCGTACCGGCTCTTGCTTCTAATGACATACACAAGAGCCCCGATTAATCCCAGCACGATTAAAATCGTCAACAAAAACTCGAACATTCTGCGAGCTCCACCTGCGCGCCCGATTCGCCTACGTCGCGGATTCCACATCCTTCGCCGACGCGAGCGCTTCCGAGAGAACCGCATCAACATCCGCTTCCGTAGTGCGGTGGTTCACGATGCACGCGCGCAGACAGAACTTCGAATGCAGAATCGCGTTCGACAGATACACTCGCCCGCGCTCATTGATCCGGCGAAGAATTTCCTTGTTCAGTCGATTGAGTTCCGCTTCCGATAAATTGCCGCTACCGACATAGCGAAAACACACCGCGCTGAGTGTGAGCGGCGCGAGCAATTCGAATTCGGCCGATCGCTGCACCAAGCCGCCGAGATACGCCGCCTGCTCTAAATCTTTCCGAATGGAATTCCGAAACGCTTCAAACCCGTGATACCGCAGCGAGAACCACAGCTTCAGCGCGCGAAATCTCCGCGAAAGCTCGATCGACTCCTCGAAATAGGCAAACCCTTCGATCGGATCGTCGCTGAGCGCTCGCACGTATTCGCCACTGTGCGAGAACGCCCCACGCGCAGCTTGTGGATCCCGAAAGAGCAAACACCCGCAATCAAGCGGCTGATACAGCCATTTGTGCGGATCGAGCGAAATCGAATCCGCAAGCGCCAGCCCGCGAAATTTTTCAGGCGCCGCGATCGCAGCCAGTGCGCCATACGCGCCGTCGATATGCAACCAAGCGCCGAATCTTGCGGCGATCTCAGCGATCTCGGACAAAGGATCGACAGCGCCGGTATTGACGGTACCCGCCGTTGCCACCACTGCGAGAGGCGTAACGCCAAGCTCGCGATCTCGCTGCATTCTTTTCGCAAGCTCATCCGGCCTCATCCGAAATGCATCGTCCACCGGAATAAGCCGCAAGTTATCCCGCCCAATCCCAAGAAGCGCGACGGCTTTCCCGATCGACATGTGCGCTTCTGCGGACGCGTACACGGCATGCGCAACCGCCCCGCGCGCACCGGACTCATTTACAGCGATCTTCGCTTCTCGCGCCGCCGCCAATCCCATCAGATTCGCTGAAGAACCGCCGCCCGTCAGAGTCCCCGCAAATCCTTGGCAGCCGATGGCCTGCGCTATCCAGCCGACAACTTCCTTTTCGATCGTCACTGCCGCCGGCGACGAACGCCACGCCGTCACATTCTGATTCAGCACGCTGCACAACAAATCCGCGGCCGCCGCCGCGGGTTCGCCCGAACCCAGCACGTATCCAAAGAACCTCGCATTTTGCGCGCGCGAGTAAGCGGCCGCATCTTTCAGGCCCGCGAGAGCTTCCTCCGGCAATCCCTTTTCCGGAAACGCACCGCGCAGAATCTTCTCGATTTCAACACCGCTTCCCCGCGGCGGTATCGATCGCTCCGGCAATTCCTTTAGATATTCGACAGCAATATCCAGAATCTGCTCCGCCACCCGTCGGAACTGATCAGCCGACATATCGATGGATTTCATCGCACCAGATTGTACGCCTCGCGAAACGAGTCTGCTGCGAGTCTTCAGCAGGCGCAGGCCGTGTGCAAGAGTTCCGACCCTCGCGCCGAATGCTTTCTTGCTTCGAGAGCCGCGATGACCAATACTCGAATGTGCGTCGACTGATTAGGATCAGAGTTCGCGTGCCTGCTCTTCGTCGTTTTCGCTTCCCAATGATCGCTACGCCCACCGTCGTCAAGATCGTGACATGTCTCCTATGTCTGGTCGTCGTGGGAGCGGCCCTCGATAAGTTGCCCGATCCGCCTGCCATCAAACCGCCAGGCATTCAGAAAAACCCGATTTTCCAGCTCGTTCACATTCCGGTTTCGGCAATCACGAATCTCGCTTCCGATTGCTTTTCTTGCCGTCTTCAACTTCAGACCGGCTTCTTTCCAGCCACTCAAGTTTCTGACTGTGCTGCGTTTCTCGCCGAGCCGTTTGTGCTCCAGGCTGCCGACGCGTCGCCGCCTCGTCATACCTGAACGCCGTTCCACATCGACTCCAGCCCCAATAGAAGTCTCCGTAGTCTCTCTCTTCAGCCAGCCCACGCACTCTGTCGCGCTAGGCCGGGTTAGGAATCAGCGATGTACACCTCGGAAATTCTGCAAGCCTGGGGCAAGATTTTGCTAGGCCGCAAGCCCTCTCTGTCGATTGAAATTACACGCGAGTGCCCTTTGAAATGTCCGGGCTGTTATGCCTACGACCTGGCGCATCTCGGTGGCGGGCTGACCCTGCGCGAGCTCAATGATCGCAAAGGCCAATCCTTGGTGGATGGTGTCGTCGAGGTCGTCGACCGCTTGAAGCCGCTACACCTGTCCATCGTTGGCGGAGAACCGCTCGTTCGTTACCGCGAACTCGAAGAACTCATCCCGCTATTAGTTGCGCGCGGAATTCACGTGCAGATTGTCACCAGTGCGGTTCGAACCATGGGTCCGACATGGGCGAGCCTTCCCCTTCTCCACGTCGTCGTCTCGATCGACGGCCTCCAGCCGGAACACGATATTCGCCGTACGCCTGCCACCTACGACCGCATTCTGAAAAATATCGCCGACCAGCGCGTCACGATTCACTGCACCATCACCGGTCAAATGATGAAGCGCCCGGGCTACTTGGCCGAATTCCTCGAATTCTGGACGCCTCGCCCCGAAATCAAGAAAGTATGGTTCAGTCTCTTCACTCCTCAAATCGGCGATCACCTCCCTGAAATCCTCACCGCCGAAGAACGCGCGCGCGTAATCGTGGAAATGACTCAACTCAGAAAAACTTATCGAAAATTGGACATGCCCGACGCCGTGATCCGCCAGTTCGCTTCGCCGCCTCACAGTCCGCGCGACTGCGTCTTTGCGCTCACCACGCAAACGTTGTCAGCCGATCTCCGTACGAAAATCACCCCATGTCAGTTCGGCGGCAATCCCGATTGCGCGCAATGCGGATGTTTCGCCTCGATGGGCCTTGCTTCCGTTGCTGCCTACAATCTCGCAGGCCTCGTTTCCGTCGGAAGCATCTTCAAGGCCTCCCACAAAATCGGCCAAGCCACCGCGAAGCTCCGGGCAACAAACGGTGCCCCCAAGTAGTGTGGTCACCGCGCTACCTTTTACGGCGACCAGCAAGTCGTCTCGTTGCGGGGCGCGAGAGCCGGCTAAATTATTCGGCTGGTATGACTGCCTTGGCGACTCGCCGCCGTTCCCGAAATCGGTGAACCGTCCTGATCAAAAACCACAATCCGGGAATAATCACGATCAACCAGGGAATGATCGACGCGACGACCATAATCAGGGCGGCGAGACTGTCACCCAGCACAGTGCCGAAATCCCGCAGCGCTTCACCGACGGCCGCGAACGCTCCCCGCCCATTCGTCGCTCGTTCGGATCGAAATGCAATCTCGACGTACACCTTCTCTGTTTCGTTGGCGAGGATTTTGCGCTGCGTCGCCTCGCTATCCAATTCCGCCTGCGCTTCGGCTAGTTTCTCCTGGATTTGCAGCAGGTCGGCTACGCTGACGCCGCTCTTCGTCAGCATCTTGCGCAGGCTGTCGCGAAAGTCCGTCTGGTTTTTGAGTTTGGCTTCGACATCCACGATCGCTGCGGTCTTGTCTTCCGATTCCGTGGCGTGCTGCGAAACACTTCCTTGTTTTCCAACAAACTCCAGAAACTTGGTCAAATCTTGTGGCGCAACGCGCGCCGCAATATTTCCTGAGGGAGACAATCCCGCCGTTTCACTCGTGACGCTCGAAGACAACACCTCGCACTGAATCGTCCCGCAAAATGCCGCCACCGCTTCGATCGATTTCGGTAACCCGGAGCCCGCCTCGACGATTTCCAACTTGTGCCGCACAGCTACAAATCGCGGCGCAGCAAAAACTGTACTTCGAGCACTTATTGGGAGTCTCGCCAGATAGGTGCGATCGGCAGCCGGCCCAGCGGTTCCCGACCAAACAGTTGCTTTTTCATAATTTGGAGGAGTTCCCGCAGGTTTGCGCGAGCAGCCCACGCAAAGAACCACAGTAACTAACAAGAAATAGAGAGTTTTGCGTAACAAGGCTTCCTCCGGCGGCAGCATTCTCGCACAGCTAGGATTAGAACGCCTGAAGTCCCAACCCTTGCAGGCTTAGACACCGACTCAGCCCTGCCCCTCGCGACCTACAATAGAAAAAGGCGAACACTCAAACCTCGAGTGCTCGCCGGTTTCTCGCTGATCACTTCTACTTCTTGCTCGGATCGTCTTTCGGGTTCAGGTAGTTGAACTGAAGCGGCGCCTGTCCGTGAACCTGCACGACGGTTTCACCGGATGCCATCGCGTAGTGATGCATGTCGGGATCCATATACGCGAAGCTCCCGGCCGGGAATGTGCCCATCTTACTGGTCTCAAACGCGTCGCCCATCCCCACTCGGAACGTCCCCGAAATTACCGTGACGTTCTCCCGCAGCGGGTGCCAGTGCGGTGCGATGCGAAAGCCGTCAGGCATCTTCAAACGAATCGTGTAATCGCCGGAAGAAGCGGTCGGATCACCCTCCAGCACGGCAAACTGTGCTTCTTTTTGGACGACCGGCGGTGCCGGTCCCCAATGAATTGTGTCCGGTGTGAATGCATTCTTGTGCGTGTGATCTTGCGCGGCCCGGCCGAGGGCCAGCCCCGCCCACGCGAACAACACCGCTGTCGCTGCTGCCGGGAATAAATACTTCTTCGTCATGAGAGCCTCCGCTCTTATCGAACTGGCGTGATTATCCATGCCGAGTCAGGCGATTCCAATGAAGAGCGCATACCGCTTTCCTATCTTTTCTATATCGTCGCAAATTACTGATTCTTAGCGGATAATCTGCCAAACCATCGATATGCCACGCCAGAAATCGCCAAAGATCGATCTCGAGCTCGACTTGGGTCGCTACGAGTTGCGGCGTCAAGGTCGCCGCATTCGGCTCGAAAAAAAACCGATGGAGCTGTTGATCCTTCTCGCGAGCCGGCGCGACCTCTTAGTCACGCGCGAGGAGATCGTTGCCAAGCTTTGGCGCTCGGCTCTCTTTATTGACACCGAGCCGAACATCAACAATATCGTCAGAAAAATCCGTACGGCCCTCGGTGACAGCTCGGAACGGCCGCGCTTTCTGGAAACCGTTGTGGGCAAAGGCTACAGATTTGTCGGACCGCTGCGTCTGATCGCCGCTCGCTCCGCTTCGACCGGCAGGGACGCAATTGGTGTTCGCGCGGCAGAGCAAGACGGGCCGCATGGACGAACCGATCGTTCGTCACTTGCGGTGCTGCCGTTAACCCTCGTAGGGAAGGTCATGGAAGATCACGGCATTTGTTTGGGTTTTGCGGACGCGCTGATCACCCGCCTCGGAAATCTGTCGGACATCGACGTGCTCCCGACCTCCGCTGTTATCAATGTGCCCGAGGACACGCCGCCGACGGATACGGCGGCCCGCTTGGGCGTTCGCTTTCTGGTCCACGGCGCGATTCAAGTGCTGAAAGGCCAATGGCGCCTTTCGCTGGAAGTGCTCGACACACAACTGAGGACCATCTGCTTCAAAAAGAAATGCGACCTCGACGTGGGCCGCTTGTCCGACATGGAGGATCAACTCGCAACTCAAATCTCAGTGGCGCTCCACCGGCCGTTACTCCCTGCGGCCGAGCTACGGACTCCGCGATATAGCAAAATCCCGGTTGCTTACGCTGAATTCATGCGCGGCTACCGCCTGAGTTCATCCGGCGATCCTGGGAAATTCGACGAAGCCGCGCAACATCTGGGTAAGGCTGTCACCCTCGATCCAGCGTTCGCGCTTGCGCACGCCACACTTTCGGTGGTCTGCGCTTCGCGCCATTTCGAAGTCGATCCCTCCAACGTTTGGTTGGAAAAGGCCGAGTTTCATTGCCGCAGGTCATTGGAGCTCAATCCCGAACTCCCCGAATCTCACGTCGCCAGCGCATTCCTGCTGTGGGGGCCCTCGAAAAACTTCCAGCATCTCGAAGCGATCGCCGAACTCAAACACGCGCTCGCCTTGCAAAATAACCTGCCGCAGGCCTACAACCGCCTGGGAACGATCCTGGCTCATATTGGGCTGCTCGATCAGTCTCGAGAAATGTACGAACGGGCTCGCTCGTTTCATCCAAGAAAAGCCATCAGTCACAGCGTCGTTCAGGCGTACATGTGGAGCGAGGAATACGATCTGGCACGGGAAGAGATCGAAAAGTGGCATGCCGAAAACCCGGCAAACAAGTATGCCGTGTACTTCGCGGCCCGATTGGCGATGGTGACCGAGGAGTTGCCGCAATCACGAATTCTCCTCGAAGAAGCCCTTCGACTCGCGCCGGAGGAACCACTATTCCTCAGCCTGCAAGGCCTCTATCACGCGATGACCGGCTCAGCGGAAGCGGCGCTTGATGCGATGACGGCGGCCTGCTCAACCGCTAAATCTTTTGGGCATGCGCATCACAGCTACTATCAAATCGCGTGCATCCTTGCTTTGCTCGATAAGCGCGCCGCCGCGTTCGAATGGCTGGAACGCAGTGTCAGCACCGGATTCGCCTGCTGGCCCTTTTTTCTCAAGGATCCAACGCTCAGCAACCTTCGCCGGCTTCCGCAATTCGAAGCCTTGGTCACCTCGCTGCGAGCAAAGTATCCCAACAGCATCGGTCAGCTTTAGCCGCGCTCTTCGGCCCATGTGGATCGCCGCTGTAGCCCATCTTTGCTTCATTCCGTCGTTGCTTCTTTCCTTCGACTCGCGCCCCAAACAATTCCCGCATAACCGACAACTGAGCTCGTGTCGCCCGACACGTCCGCCGAAGTCGCGTAGCGCACCAATTCCCCTCGCGTCACTCTCATCGCTCGCAACGCTGTGATCGTCGCGACCGCCGGACCGAGCCCGCACATCGAAATCTTCTCCGTGCGGCACACATCGAAAAGCCCTCGTGCGTCGAGCGCCAGCAATTTCTCCACGGCTTTCGCGTCCTTCACGCGCGTGGTTGCGTCGTCTTCGTAGTGATTTAGATCCGAAGTCGCCAGCAACAGCACGGGCTCCGGTTGCGCCGTCAAAACACGGGCGACTGCTTCCCCGACACGCACCAAGTCGTCGAAGCGCACCGTCCCAAGCGCCACTGGCACAAACGAAAATCCCGGCGCCAGCACCTGCAAAAACGGGATCTGTACTTCGAGCGAATGTTCCTGGCTGTGCGCCACCGAATCTTCGCGCAATAGCGGGCACGCATCGCGCAACGACATTGCCAGTTCCGTATCGATCGGAGCATCGCCGAGCGGAGTCCGCCACGCTCCGCTTGAAAGAATCGCCGCCGATTCCCCGCGCGGAAAATGCCGCACGCCCAGAATCAATACCTTCTCTGGCGGCGCGATTCGCCCAAGCACTTCTCCCGCAACCGCGCCCGAATACATGTAGCCCGCGTGCGGCACGAGACACGCCGTAACAGAAATCTTCTCGGCACTTGCGGTCGATGAAATTGCGCTGTCGGCCCGTGGCGCGCTCATGTGCTGCACAGTCGCAGCAAGCTCATTCGGATTTGCAGGGTAAAACCGTCCGGCAACTGCGGGAAGACGAAGCATCGCAGTTCCAGAATGCACATCAAGCCGGCATTTTGAAATTGAAAAAAGTCTTGGAGAACAAACGGGAACAACAACGGTTCAATCTCGTTCGCATCGCGCGAGCGTCATCTCGCTTGCTATCTCCGCGAAACTCTGCGCTCTCAGCGTCTCTGCGTTATCTTTTTCTGGCTTTTTTCTTTCGACCTTCAACTGTCGACTGTCAACTTCTTCTAGCGAGGGGAGCTGCGAGGAAACTACAGAGACTTCGAAGCCTTGCCTTTGATCTTCACGGCTTGTTCCGAACTCTGGTTGTACAACACGCTGACTTTGTCGCCGTACTGATATCCGCCCTTGGCGATCGTTTGCTGCATCTTCGCCGAAGCCGCCGGCGACAGAGCGAACGTGCGAATCGCCATGTCGTCGCCCTTGGCCTTCACGGTGATTTGCGCGGTCGTCGCGTTCATGACGGTTCCATCGAACTTCGCAATTCCGTTCGGCAGGGGTTTCGGCTTGATCGTGTTCACCACGATGGGCACCGCCGTTTCGACCACCGGCACAACGATCGACGGATCCTGCGCCGACGCCGTCGAGCACGACAATCCAGCCAGCACCAGCGCGGGCAAGCCCAACAACGCGATTTTGTTCAGTAGTTTCATGGGGACTCTGAATTTCGTTTCCGCGAAAAACTATTCAGCCTCGTCCGTCGCAATACGCAGCGACTTCAAAAACCGTACATCCTGCGGCGTCATCGCCAGCCGGCCCACGGGCTTGTTGCGTTCCGCATCTTGTTCGAACGATTCCTGATCGACCTGAATTCGCAGCGATTCCAAGAATCGCTTGTCCTGCGTCGTCAACGCCGTCGATTCCGGCGCCGATCCGTCGCGCTTCGCCAGTCCGATCGTCGCGTCCAGCTTCAGCACGATGTCATAGCCATGCGCTCGTACTCCGGCGATTGCGCCGGTGATGCGCTCCGACTCGGAAACCGTGTCGTTAATCGCGTGGCCTAGTTCACGCAACAGGTTTTTCAGGTTATCGTCGAGTTGCAAGGTATTTCCCCCTACTCTCTATCCTTATTTTAGGCCCGCTCCAAACCCCTGACAAGCGACCTGAAGTACAGTGTCTCCAAAGCATTCATACCTGTACCCTCCGATGGACCATACGGTGCCCCGCAACTCGCTGAAACACCACGCATTCCCCATGAACTCTTGTCGCCATTTGCCAATTGTGATGAAGTGTCACCCGACAAAAATTTTACTGAGGAACCACATGAAAACTCCGTTTCGTCCTGCCCCGCTCCGGCCGCGCTGGTACGCAATCGTCGCCCCTTTTGCCACCGCTGTCGCCGCTACCGTCCTCGCAACCGTTTTCGTCGCGTCCGCGTCGGCTCAAGTCCTCACACCAGCCGAGCTAAAAACATCGAAGGCTCTCGAAAACGTGCGCGCGAATCCGCTGGAGCTCGAGGCTTTTCTCACCGACATGCCCAAAGGCACTGATCTTCACATGCATCTAAGCGGCGCCATCTACGCCGAGTCCTGGATTCGCGCCGCCGCCGAAGACCAACTCTGCGTCAATCCAAAAGAGTTTGCGTTTGCGAAGCCAGAGCATAAATCGAAAGAGAACGAAGCCGCGAAGGGACCGACTTGCGACACGGGCAATGTTCCCGCTGCGCAGGCTTACAAAGATCAGCATCTTTACGACGAATTGATCGATTCCTTTTCGATGCGCGGGTACGTACCGACGACCGGCGCCAGCGGGCACGATCACTTTTTCGATTCCTTCGATAAATTCGGCGGCACCGATCACCGCCATAAAGGCGAGTGGCTCTACGAAGTCGCCGCGCGCGCCGCGTCGCAAAACATTCAGTACATGGAGTTGATGGAAACGCCGGCGTTCAATCGCACAGCCGCTGCCGCGCACGAAGTCGGCTGGTATCCCGATCTGCCCAAAATGCGTGAAGCTCTGCTCGCCAAGCTAGGCGATGGCCTCAAACTAGATCGCGACGAAGGGCTCGCCGCGTTCACCGAGGCAGAGCAAACACGCGACAAGCTCGCGCAGTGCGGCACACCGAAAGAAGAGCCCGCTTGCCACGTCACTCAAAAATTCATCTATCAGGTTCTTCGCGGCTTTTCCAAAGAGCAAGTTTTTGCGCAAGCGTTGCTTGGATTTGAAACTATTTCCGCCGATCCCAATCGCATCGTCGGCATCAACTTCGTCATGCCCGAAGACGGCCGCGAATCCATGGCCGATTTTGAAGAGCAGATGGTCATGCTCGATTATCTGCACTCGATCTATCCCAAAGTTCACATCACCATGCACGCCGGCGAACTCGCTCCTGGCCTCGTTCCGTACGAAGGACTCTGCTGCCACATTCGCTGGGCCGTCGAACTCGGCCACGCCGAACGCATCGGCCACGGCGTGGACATCATGCACGAAAACAAACCGTACGAGCTGATGGACTTGATGGCGAAAAATCACCTCATGGTCGAGATCGCACTTTCGAGCAACGACCTCATCCTTGGCATCAGCGGCAAAGATCATCCCTTCCCGATCTACCGCAAACACAACGTTCCCGTCTCTCTTTCCACCGACGATGAAGGCGTATCGCGCATTAACCTGACGCATGAATATGTGCGCGCGGTTCAGACTTACGGGCTCCGGTACGCCGATCTGAAGCAGATGGTGCGGACCGGGATGAACCACAGCTTCCAGCAGGGCGAGAGCCTGTGGCAGAACTTCGACACCTTTAAAACCGTTGCCGCCGCTTGCGCCAAGGACCCGCTTGGCGGCGAGAAACCATCACAAGGTTGCGCCGAATTTCTCAATTCCAACGCCAAAGCTAAGCAGCAGTGGGAGTTAGAGCGGCGGTTCCGCGAATTTGAGTCCGGGATCCACTAGGCTTCGGTCCCAAGACATCCTTTACACTCCGCTTCGAGCAGTTCCGTTTTGGGACGAAGAGGGGCACACCCCCTATGTTTTCCAAAGAGTGCGCAAGTCTTTTTGATTGAACCGGTTACAAAATATACGGAAAACGGGAGTGTGTAACTCGTTGATTCGGTGATGGGTTGCGCGAACGCGTGTTTGAAGCATTTAGTTATCTCAGAGTATAGTACCATACCTGTTACCTTTTGTCAAGAGCCGTTTGAGGTGGTGGCATCGGCGTGAAAGAAAGAGGGCGGGGTGAACCCCGCCCCTACACAGGCGTTCCGCGGCGGGCGACGGCTAGGCGCCAAATCGGGCGGCGAATGCGAGTAGGCGGGCGTCGGAACCGCGGGATGCGGCTAGCTGGATGCCGGCGCCACCGGGCGCGGGCAGCGTAACGACCGGTGCCCCGGCGAGGCTCATCGGCGTCGTGTAGCTTAGGATCGCCTTGCGCGCGCTTGTGTGGTCGGTTCCGGCCACGAGTCGACCGACGGGTGAGCACGGCAGCATCACGAACTCAAACTCGCGCAGGACAACGTCGGCGCGTTCGCGAAACGCGGAACGCCGTGCGCGAGATTGCTCAACCTCGGCCGGCGTCAGCGACGCGCCCCAAGCTAGGCGCTCGGCGATGCGCGGCTCGAAACACGAGTAGTCGCCAGCCGTAGGCGCGGCGTGAATCTTCGCGGCTTCGCTCGCCTGGATCGGTGCGTAGATGTCCCAGGCTTCGCGCCAGTAGGACGAATCGAAAGTAGATATTTCAGCGCCCGCATCGCCTAGCCGTTCGGTCCAGTGCGCGAGGCCTTGCATTACGACGGGCTCCGCGTCGTGTACGAACTCCGGAGCGACGATGCCGATGCGAATTTTTCGCTGCGTGTCCGCAGCATTCGCAGAATCGGCAGGAGAGAACGGCAATCCGAACAGCGCGCTCGCGAGGAGCGGACCATCGCTCAGATCTTGAAACAGCCAGCCGAGGGTGTCGAAGGCTTGCGATAGATGGACGCCGCCGCGCCAGAGGCCGCGTTCGTGGGCGAGTTCGATGGAGGCGCGGTAGCCTGCGAGGCCGCATAGGGCTGCCGGGACGCGGATCGATCCACCGGTGTCTGTACCGATTGCGGCGGCGGCTGAGCCTTCCTGCACGCTTGCTGCGGCGCCACTGGAAGAGCCGCCTGTGAGCAGCGTGGCGTCGCGCGGCTGGGTCGCGTCGCCGTAGTCGGGGTTTTCGCCGGTGATTCCGTAGGCCAACGGATGCAGGTTGGTTTTGCCGATGATTATGGCGCCAACTTCTTTCAAGCGGGCTGCGACGGCGGAATCTTCGCGGGCGGGGGCGTTGTGCTGGGCGTAAAATTTCGTGCCGGCTGTGGTCACGGTTCCCGCAAGATCGAAACAATCCTTCAGCGAAATCGGCATGCCGTAGAGCAAAGGTTTTGCTTGACCGGCAAAACGGCGCGGGAGTTCGTCGGCTTCGCGCAGGGCGCGTTCGCGATCCATCGCGATGTAGACGTTGTGGCCGGAGTTGGAATTGGCGCGGGCGAGGTGTTGCTCGGCGGCGGCGAGGGGAGAGATTTCGCTGGATTGTAGCGCGGCACGCAGCTGGGCGAACGGAGTTTGTGGAGAGTTCACGGGTGCATTGTAAACCTTCCAACGGAACACCGTGCGGACATGGGGCGCAGCGGGCTGCGCCCCTACAAGGTCGCGGCGACATGCGAGAGTCTGCCTCGATCAGATGATCGTCATTGTGATGCTGGGAAATCTCGTACGGAATTTGCGGGCGTGAGCTAGCATGTCCACCATGGAATCGCTCAACCGGCCTGTTGTCTTCGTGATCTTGGTGCTGGGTCTATTCGGGGCGAGTGGATTGCGCGACGCGAAGGCTCAGACTCCAGGCGGGAATGCGGCGGCGCAGAAGCCTTTGTATGCGCGACTTGGGTGGAAGCGGGCGGCGGCGTCCGATTTGGAAATCGACGGCGATCTGTTGGGCACGCCGTCCCATACCACACGTTACGCGACCCGCGAGCAACTGCTGGCGCTGCCACAGGTCAGTTTTACGGTGACGAACGACGCCAACTTTCGCGGACCGACGGAGATCAGCGGCGTTGCGCTCGATGAACTTCTGCACGCGTCAACCGAGAAACCAGAATCGGAAATGGTTGTGGCGGTGTGTAGCGACAAAT
>DATAMU010000803.1:0-2064 GCA_036266605.1 Candidatus Acidiferrum sp.
CCAGAAGATGAAGTTTTGCCTACAACGCGGGAACTTGGTATCGCGTTCATCGCGTACAGCCCGCTGGGTCGCGGATTTCTGACGGGGCAATTCAAGAAATTCGACGATTTCGAAAACGACGACTATCGGCGGAATTCACCGCGATTTCAGGGCGAAAACTTTCAGAAGAATCTCGATCTGGTTGGGCGCGTTGAATCGATCGCAAGAGAAAAGAGCTGCACGGCGAGCCAACTGGCGCTGGCTTGGCTGCTGGCGCAGGGGCCGGACATCATTCCGATTCCGGGAACGAAGCGGCGCAAGTTTCTGGAGGATAACGCCGGTGCGGCAAACGTTAAATTGTCGAAGGAAGATGTCGCCAGGATTGAAGAATTGGCTCCGCATGGAGCGGCGGCGGGCGCGCGATATCCCGAACAGATGATGGCATTCATCAACAAGTGAAGACCGACTTCAAGGAAAAGCCGACTTCAAGTGATCTTCGAACGTTAATTGGCGTGGAGAATTGAACGCACTCGAAAATTGGTTTTGCTCGACGGGCTTTTGGCAGCGCATCACGCGCGACCATCTGTTGCCGTGGGTCCTGGCCGAAAATTCGCTGGGAGACCACGTGCTCGAATTGGGCGCCGGACCCGGCGCGGGCACGGCGACATTGCGGCGTCTCGCGCCGCGCGTAACGAGCCTCGAATGGAGCCATGAGTTTGCCGCTCGGCTTGCTGTCACAAATCGGCACGCCGTCGTGCAGGCCGATGCGGCGCTCCTTCCTTTCGCCAGTGCAACTTTTTCGTCCGCAGTCGCCGTTCTCATGTTGCATCATCTCCGCACGCGGGCTGCTCAGGAGGATGCGTTTCGCGAAGCATTTCGCGTGTTACGGCCGGGCGGTTCCTTCGTCGCATTCGAAATTGAAGACAACCTGTTGCATCGAGTGATTCACATCGGAAGCGTGTTCGTCCCCATCGATCGGGCGGATGTCGCCGATCGTTTGCGAAACGCTGGATTCTCGAACGTAAAACTCACTTCGCGCTCCGGCGGCTTCCGCTTCAGCGCGATGCGAGCGGATTGAACTAACGGGCTAACAGTCCGATGACAACGCTAATCGCTTGCCGCGATATAGTTGGGTTGTGAGCCCAGCCACTCCAGCCAAACTTCCTCCCGGGCCGTCGCCGGAATCGTGGACCGCCGCCTTCAAAATCTATAGTCGAGACCCGCTCGCCTACATGCCGAATTTGCAGCGCGACTACGGCGACATCGTCACGATGCGCTACTACAATTTCCGCGTCTTTTTCGTCAGTCATCCCGACTATATCGAACAAGTTCTCGTCACCGACAATCGCAAATTCATCAAAGGCCGCATTCTCCGCAAAAACAGACAGCTTTTCGGAAACGGCTTGCTGACCAGCGAAGGCGACTTCTGGCTGAGGCAGCGGCGTCTCGCTCAGCCTGCGTTTCACCGCGCGCGTATCGCAAGTTATGCCGACACAATGGTGAAGTTTGCCTCACGGATCGCAAGCGAATGGAGCAGCGGCGAAGAGCGCGACATCCACGCCGAAATGATGCGGCTGACGCTTTCGGTCGTAGCGAAAACGCTCTTCGATGCCGACGTCGATCGCGAAGCCCAGCGCGTCGGGCACGCGCTGGAAGCGATCATGCATCTCAATTCCGACTTTCGAAAACTGCTCATCACCCCGACGTGGTTGCCGACGCCGCGAAAGATTCGCGCGACTTTTGCCACAGCCAAACTGAATCGCATCATCTATCGCTTCATCGACGAGCGCCGCGCCACCGGCACCGACAATGGTGATTTGCTTTCGATGCTGCTCGCCGCGCGCGACGACGACGGCTCGCGCATGACCAACCGCCAACTCCGCGACGAGTCCATCACAATTTTCCTCGCCGGCCACGAGACGACGGCCAACGCTCTCTCTTGGACATGGATGCTCCTCTCGCAGAATCCGCAAGTCGAAGCGACGCTGCACGAGGAACTCGATCGCGTCCTCGCCGGTCGAGCGCCGACGGTCGAGGACCTTCCGGATCTGCGCTACACCGGTCACGTCGTCACCGAATCGATGC
>DATAMU010000804.1:0-7044 GCA_036266605.1 Candidatus Acidiferrum sp.
CCGTTCACTGGCACCGCCGTCGAAGTCATCCACCGCCTTACGGGTGGCGTCCCGCGCCTCATCAATTTGCTCTCCGACGCTTGCCTGCTCGTCGGCTTCGAACTCAAGCGCAAACAGATCGATCAGTTCCTGGTCGAACAAGCTTCCGAAGACGTCCTCGGTTTGCTGAAGGGGCCGTTTGCTCCCGGCGGACTTGGCACCGTTCCCGCGAGTTCCGATTCCCGCGGCCGCGATGAAGCCGCGTCGGAGGAACCCGCTCCAAGCAAGTGGGCCTCGCGCCCGCAAGCCCGAGCTGCCGCCGCCGCGTCCTCTGATGGCGCCGGCCTTTCCTCCACCGCGACCGCCACCTTGGCCGCTGAAGAGCGCCGTGCCGCCAAGCCTTCCCAGCGCGACGCCAACTGGACCAAGTCCACTTTCGACAACCTCATTGACGCACTAAAGCACGGCCGCGCCACCGCCCGCGAATAACCCGGCTGCATCTCCAACCTATCTCTCGAATCAGGTCTTTCGGGTGCCGCACCCTTAGTTTTTTGAAGGGTGCGGGTTTAGATTCAGCGCCATCGAAGCCGCAACGGCAACCACCCTGTACCCGCGATCGTCTCCCAGATCGCGGGTTTTGACTCAAAATCGCCCATATTTCGCGGAATTCTCACCCATCCCGCCGCTCGAATCCCTTGCTATCTCCCCCCTGAAAAAGCACCCCAAACGTTACGTAACAATTCGACAACACCTTTCCGAAAGCTGCTTGCCCAGTACTGACCCTATCCCCTACATTGAATCTACAGTGGCTACGAAACGCGCTACCACCAAGCTATCCGTCTGCATCCTTTCGCCGCACCCTCTGGTGCTGAGCGAGTTCGAGCGTTTGCTCGCCAAGCCTCAATTCAAGGTCACCTCAAAGCACCTCGAATCGACGCTGGCTCCCGATCTGCGCAATCTCGAACCGCCGCAGGCACAGGTTTACGTTATCGATGCGCATGCTGCACGCCCTGCGACCGGTGCGCTGCTCGCCAACATTTTGGAACGTTTTCCTGAGGCTCGCCTGATCGTCGTCGGCGAACAGCTCAGCGACGCCAACAGCTATTCATTGCTGCGTCTCGGTGTGAAGGGTTTGCTGACCTACGTGGAAGCTCGCGAACAGCTTGTCCGCGCGCTGCCGCTGGTTGCGGTCGGCGGATTCTGGGTTCCTCGCTCCGTGTTGAGCGGCTTCGTCGATTCGATTTTGACTGGGCAGGGCCGCCGTCTAAAGACCGACACGGTTACGAATCTCAGCCGCCGCGAACAGGAAGTTCTCGATTCGTTGCTCGAAAATCTCTCCAACAAAGAAATCGCCAGCAAGCTCAATATCGCCGAGCGCACGGTGAAATTTCACGTCTCGAATTTGCTCAGCAAATTCGGTGTCCGCCGCCGCGCCGACCTCATCCTGCTGACATTCCAGCGCCGCATGGCGCCCGTCGCTTAATTTTCCGCGAAAAGAGATTGTCATCCTGCGCCATCTGAAAGACGGCGCAGGCTCTCAGCGTTCAAACTTACCAACCAACTCAACCACGACCGTCGCACTCGTTCAGCGCAGCGCGCTCAATCCACGAATTTATACTTAATGATGCACCACAGCGCCTGCACGCCGTCTTTCCAGGTGATCTTCTTTCCTTCTTCGTACGTTCGGCCGGCGTAAGAAATCGGCACTTCGTACACGCGCCAATCCTTTTTCGCGATCTTCGCCGTGATCTCGGGCTCAAATCCAAAGCGATCGGATCGCAATTCGATTCCGTTCAAGACTTCGCGCCGGAAGACCTTGTAGCAAGTCTCCATGTCGGTGAGCTTCAAATTCGTAGCAATATCCGACAGAAGCGTCAGCGCCATGTTCGCGACGTAGTGCCAGAAATAGTGCACGCGCTGCGGACCGCCCAAAAATCGCGATCCATACACGACATCCGCGCGCCCATCGATAATCGGCTCGAGCAATTTCGGGTAATCGCGGGGGTCGTATTCCAGGTCGGCGTCCTGCACCAGAACGATGTCGCCGGTGACTTGCGCAAAACCCTTCCGCAGCGCCGCGCCTTTTCCTTGATTTTGTGTTTGAAAGAAAAATCGCAAATCGCGCAGCGGAATCGGATCGCCGCCATCAGAGGCCGGAGCCGTCTCTTCGCCTTTCGCGCGCAACTCCGCCATCGTTTTCAGCCGCTGGCGCGTCCCGTCGGAAGAGGAATCGTCCACGATGATGATTTCCTTGCGCGCACTGGTCTCGAGCACGCGCCGCAAAATCTCGTCGATCGTGTCTTTCTCGTTGAAGACCGGGATCACCACCGACACTTTCGGGTCGGTGAGTGCCGACGGATTGTTTTTTCTACGCGCCATAGGGCGGCCCGATTGTATCGGCGCGTCAGGCACTGAGTAAAGTTGACTAGTCTCCGTGGTAATCATCGTACGAGTTAGATGCTCCTCGGGTGAACTCTGCTTTTGCCGCACCGGCAAAACCGGTCTGTCCAGCATTCCTTGTGCTGGGCTCGCATGCGGCGTGAATCTTTCACGACTTCGGTATACCCGCTATCATACTTGGGCTACCCCATGTCTACGTTCCACATTGAGCAGTTCGGTTGTCGTGCTACACAAGCCGACGCTGCGGCGATCGAGCGCCAACTTCGTGTGCAAGGGCACAACCTCGCCTCAACTCCCACTATTGCCGACGTTATCGTCGTCAACACCTGCACCGTAACGGCGGCGGCCGATTCTCAAGCTCGCGACGCCATTCGCAAGCTTCACGCCGCAAATCCCGCCGCAAAAATTATTGCCACCGGCTGCTACGCTCAACGCGCGCCGGGAGAGCTAGCCGGCCTGCCTGGTGTCTTTCATGTCGTCGGAAATTCGCACAAGCCGGAAATACCCGACCTCGTGACGAAAATTTCTGCTCCGAACTTCGTTCCCTTGCAAGCCTTGTCGTATGACGAAGCAGGAGGAAAAAACGGAGCCGCGACAAGATCATATGGCCCGGGCAAGCTGGGGCGCAGCGATACTGCGCCCCTACACGAGCCACTGCCGAAAATTCTGACGGCCAATATTTTCGACCGGGCCGAATTTCTCTCTGCTCCCGTGCTCGGCGGCGAGGCGAATCACACGCGGCCTACGCTAAAAATTCAAGACGGCTGCAATCTTCGCTGCTCGTACTGCGTGATCCCGTTCGTGCGCGGCAAAAGCCGCAGCATGCCGCCTGCGGAAGTGATCGCAGAAATTCAGCGCCTCAGCGTCGCCGGCTACAAAGAGATCGTGCTCAGCGGGATCAACCTCGGCACCTGGGGTCGCGATTTGACGCCGCGAGTCGAATTTGAGGACCTGCTTCGTCGCATTCTCGACGAAACCGGTGTCGCGCGTCTTCGTATCAGTTCCATCGAGCCGCTTGACGTCACGCAAGACTTGATTGCGCTTTTTGCCGCGACGCCGCGCATCGCGCAGCACTTTCACATGCCTCTGCAATCCGGCTGCGACAAAATTCTGGCCGCGATGCATCGCTGGTATCGCTCCGAACATTACGCGCGCCGCATCGAACTCATTCGCGACCAACTCCCCGACGCCGCCATTGGCGCCGACGTCATCGCCGGGTTTCCCGGCGAATCCGCCGAAGATCACGCCGCTACGCTCGACTTCATTGAGCGCCGTCCGTTCACTTATCTCCACGTCTTTTCCTATTCCGTGCGTCCTGGCACTGCGGCCGCGCAAATGCCGGATCATGTTCCCGCCGCCACGATTAAAGAACGCGCCCGCGAACTGCGCGCCCTTTCCGAAAAAAAATCGGCGGCCTTCCGTGAGTCGCAACTCGGTTCCACGCTCGAAGTCCTCACTCTTCGCCACACCAACGAATCGAACATCGCTCAATCCGGCGCGATCGAATCCTCATCTGGCAGTACCGCTGCGCACCTGTGGACTCCCGCGATCTCGACCAACTATCTCCAATTGCGGCTCGCCGGCGTATTTCAGCCTAACCAACTCCTTCGCGCGAGAATCAGGAGCCACGAAAACGGCATTCTCCACGCTACTGCCGAGACGAACCCCGAAGCGAAACTCGAGACGAAACCTCAAACAAAAAATATAACCAACGGCAATTTTGCCGTGCACCATGCGGCGTCCGGCCTGTAAACTTCGTTCATGCTCGTACTCGGTGTCGCCAGCCTCGATCAGGATTCCGCAGTCGCGCTGCTCGACGAAAAATCCATTCTCGGCGCCATCGAGGAAGAAAAAGTCGATCGCGCGCCTGGTGTAAGCACCGTTCCCGCTGCTGCGTTGCAGCGCGTTTTCGAGCAGAACAACATCACGCCGGCCGATCTGGATGCGGCTGCGCTCGCCGATTCGTCGCAAGAGGCGCGCCTGCGCGAATCCGGGCTCGGATCGAAATTTTCCGCCAATCGAAAACGCCGCTCCGCTCGCGACCTGCGCAAGGGCACGGTGATACCGCAGCTTCGCGAAGCACTCGCCGGCGATAGCACGCCCAAGCTTTTGCAGTACGAGCATCATCTTTGCCACGCGGCGAGCACCTACTACACGTCGGATTTCGATCGCGCGCTCATTTTGACGCTGGATGGTGGAGCGGCCGGCCGCTGCGGGCAAGTGTCGCTCGGCGAAGGCGACGAGATTCGACCGTTGCGCACGATGCAGTTTCCCGATTCGCTGGGCTGGTTTTACACGCGCATCACGGCGCTGCTCGGTTTGCGTCCGCACTGGGACGAGCACAAGGTGCAATGGCTCGGTCGCGAAGGGCAGCCGGAATTTCTCCCGGTGTTTCGCAAATTGTTCCGCGCCGACAAGCACGGGCTTCCGGTGCTCGATCGCCGTTATTTTGCGGCCGGATCCGATGAGCGTGGCACGTTCTCTCCGCAATTTTTTCGTGAGATGAAGATCAATAGGGACAAGCTCCGAGGTGATCGCGCCGTGCAGGCAGCGATTGCGCGCAGCGCTCAAATGTTCCTGGAAGAGTCGGTTCTCGATATCGCGCACTACTATCAGGCGCAGTACGGATGCGATTCGTTGTGTATTGCCGGCGGCGTTTTCTTGAATGTCTTGCTGGTGCGCGCACTCGAAACGCGAAGCACCTTCGACAACGTTCATGTGCAGCCCGTCGCCGGCAACGCAGGGACCGCGCTGGGAGCGGCATTTCTCGCGCGCAAGAGGTTGAACGGAAAGTCCGGGCGCGGCGCGATGAAGACGCTCGCGCTCGGACCCGCGCTCGGCTCGCAAAACATCAAAGCGGTGCTCGACAATTGCAAGATCATCTACAAATACACGTCGGGCGAAGACCACCTGATTTCCGAATGCGTGAAGATTCTGGAGCGCGACAAGATTGTGGCGTGGTGCCAGGGGCGGACGGAGTTTGGGCATCGGGCGCTGGGGAATCGCAGCATTCTGGCTTCGCCGTTTTCCGAGTATGTGATCGACAATGTGAATCAGTACATCAAGCACCGCGCGGATTTTCATCCGTTCGCGCTGTCGGTACCGGCGGAGCGGGCGCATGAATTTTTCGATGCTTCGCCGAATTGCCGGTTCATGGCGTCGCTGGCCAAGCTGCGATCGAATATCGAGGGGCTGGAGCAATTCGCGTTCAACAATCGCGAGGTTCGCGTCCATACGGTTGAGAAAGAAGCGAATCCGAGTTTCTGGCGCCTGTTGCAGAAATTCGGAGAATCGGCACCGGCTCCCATTTTGGTGAATACGAGCTTCAACCTTTTCGGTGAACCGCTGGTCTCCGATCCTCGGGAGGCGGTTCGCAGCTTCTACTGTTCGGGCATCGATGCCCTCGCTTTGGGGTCTTTCCTCGTCGTGAAGTAAGTTTCTCCCGCTGGGTTTCGCTTGAGGTTCGCTTTTATGGGTATACCCCCGTCTTTTTTCAAAGAGTACGCAAGTGCTTACTTGTGTTGGGGATACAAAATCTCCCGAAAATGGGAGTGTGCAAGGTGCAGAAACAGCGTGGGTTAGCGGAGGGCGTAGGTCGAAAGTGAAAAGAGAGTTCATTTGGGATGTTACCATAAGGTAATGGTACTGTCAATAGCAATTTTCGGGTTTTTTGGTCGGTGGTCGCCAGGGCGATTTCCCAAAATGGGAATTTGGTGGCGGTCGAACTTAGGTTTGCGTGAATCAAAAATGGTGGGTGGAGGTTAGCGCCCGGGCAAGCTGGGGCGCACCCTTCGAGGCTCAGGGCAAGGCGTGCTGCGCCCGTACAGGACCTTGCTGGGCCGGATATTCGAGGAGATCAGCATGAGTGAGGATCCGTTTCATTTGGAGCGGTTTGTGGAGGCGCAGGATGGGGTGTATGAACGGGTTTGTGAGGAGTTGAGGAGCGGGGAGAAGCGGAGTCACTGGATGTGGTTTATTTTTCCGCAGATACGAGGGTTGGGACGAAGTCCGATGGCGGAGAGGTTTGCGATCGGGTCGGTGGAGGAGGCGCGGGCGTATCTGGGACATGAGATTTTGGGGGCGCGGTTGAGGGAGTGCACGGCGTTGGTGAATGCGGTGGAGGGAAGAACGGCGAGCGAGATTTTTGGGTTTCCGGATGATTTGAAGTTTCATTCGTCGATGACGTTGTTTGCGCGGGCGGGTGGAGAAGAGGCGGTGTTTGTGGAGGCGCTGAAGAGATATTTTAGCGGGAAAGAGGATGAGGGGACGGTGGGGAGGATTTGAAGGAGGAAGAGAAAAAACTGAAGACGAAGAGAAGAACAAAAGATAACGCAGAGACGCAGAGGACACAGAGATTACGCGGAGAATTGGTAGCTAGCGGCGGAGGGCGATGACGGAGAGGAGGCGGCCGCTGGTGGTGGATTCTTTGCGGTAGCTGAAGAGGTGGGAGACGTGGCAGGAGGTGCAGAGGTCGGTGACGAAGATGTTTTGTTCGCGGAGGCCGGCTTCCAGGAGTTGGAGCTTGTTGGCTTTTTTCAGGTCGAGGAGGACTTTTTTGGGTGGGGGCTGGTGGCCGGGGGGCATCATGTTGAGCCACTGGAGGGGATTGGGTTCGTCGCCGGTGCGGAGTTCGTCGAAGAACTCGGAGGCGTTGGAGAATTTTGC
>DATAMU010000805.1:0-3069 GCA_036266605.1 Candidatus Acidiferrum sp.
ATGCTCAGCTTTGGGCACTTCGCTATGTGGAGCATGCTCTTCGTGGGCTTCTTCAACTCGATTATGTTCCCGAGCATCTTTACCCTCGCCATCGAAGGGCTGGGAGCACTCACAGGAGATGGGTCAGGGCTCTTGGTTGCAGCGATTGTCGGCGGAGCGATTATCCCCGAATTACAGGGACTATTCGCGGATCGGATCGGCATCCATCACGCATTCTTCTTGCCGATTCTTTGTTACATCTACATCGCATACTTTGCATTCGTCGGCTCGCAGAAGAAGCAGGCAGTGGGAGCGGCGGTTTAGCAGCGTCGCTGCTCAGTTCTTTGCGACTTTGCCGTCCGCCACAAGCCGATCCAGCCACCGCTTCGCCTTAGCCGCATCCGGCCGATCGCCGTGGTTCTTCACGTAGTCGCGCAGTGCCAGCGCCGCTTCGTCATACTTCCCTGTCGCCACCAGGGACTGCGCTACAAGCAACTCGATCTCGGGCGCCTTCCCATTCGAGCTAGACAATGCCGCCTGCGCCGTTTTGGCCGCTTCCGGATATTTTTCGAGCTTATAGTTCGCCTGCGCCAACGCGTATTGCGTTTCCCAGTTCGGGTTGCCGGCATCCAGTTCGAGCGACTTCTCCAGCGACGGAATTGCCTCTTCGTATTTTCCCTGATCGCTCAACGCCATCCCTAGCGCCGCTTGCGCGCGCGCGTGCGTTGGATCGATCTGCGTTGCCTTTTCCAAAACATCCTGCGCGTCGGCAAAGTTGCGTAGATTCAAATCCACCACGCCTTGCAGATACAAAACATCCGGATGCCCCGGCGCAAGCGTCATCGCCTCCCCAGAATATTTCTGCGCGTCCTTGATTTTTCCCGCGCCCAGCGCCTGCAACCCCTTGTCGAACGCTTCCTTCGCTTTTGGCGCCAGCACGGGTCCCGCCGGGACGCCCGTAGTTTCATTCGCCTCGGCCTTCCGCTTCAGCGTGATTTCCACCTCAGCCTTCAACGCCACGGGGATCGAGATATCTCTCTGTCCGCTCTCGTATCCGGTCGCCGAAACCTGCACGGAGTATTCGCCCGTCGAAGGCAGCATGAAAAAGACACGGCCTTTGCGCGTCGTGCCTTCGTCTGTCGGAACGCCCGAGCGATATACGCGCACCGTCGCGGGACTCGCAATCTCTGCGCCCCCGCTGTCGCGCACCGTCACCGAAATCTCCGGCCGGTCGCCGCGAAACATGTTCGTCTCGGCAGACGAATCCTGCGCCAGCGCAATTCCAGGCGCGCACACTACGCCCGCCGCAAAAAGCGAAGACACCACCAACGCACCGCGATATTTTCGTCGGTTCAAATCGCTAAGAAATTGCATGACACACCCCAAAACAACAAACCTCGGTGAATCGAGCCTATTCCCCTGCGCCAAATCACGTCAAGAATAACGTTTTGCCCGACAACCGATTGCACGCTGGATTTTCGAGTGCCCTACCGCTGTGATATTGTCCCTCGGGCTTCTCAGGAGACTCCATGATGAGACTTGGGCTTTCATCGGCAGTGGGCGCCGTACTTTTCACAGCGTTGTTCGCTTCTGTCAGCATTCGCGGCGCAGCCTCCGCCCCCACCGTCAAGATCGACACCGGCAAACTCGAAGGCAAGACCGACGGTACCATCGCCGCCTTCCTCGGCGTGCCTTTCGCCAAGCCGCCCGTCGGCGATCTCCGCTGGAAGCCGCCCATGAAGCCTGTCAAATGGAAGGGCACGCGCAAAGCCACCGAGTTCGGCGCGCGCTGCATGCAAGGCCGCATCTACGACGACATGATTTTCCGCGACCCCGGCCCGAGCGAAGACTGCCTCTACCTCAATATCTGGACGCCCGCGAAGCTCGACAAGGGCAAACCGAAAGACAAGCTTGCCGTCATGGTCTGGATCTACGGCGGCGGCTTCGGCGCCGGCGCCACCTCCGAACCGCGCCAGGACGGCACCAATCTCGCCAAAGAAGGCGTCGTCGTCGTTTCGATGAACTACCGCCTGGGCATCTTCGGCTTCTTCGCGCATCCCGTACTCGCCAAGGAAAGCAGCCACGGCGCGACCGGCAACTACGGCCTGATGGATCAATCCGCCGCGCTCGAATGGGTCAAGCGCAACATCGCTCAGTTCGGCGGCGATCCCGGCAACGTCACGATTTTCGGCGAAAGCGCCGGCTCCTTCTCCGTCAGCGAACAGATGGCCTCGCCCGTCTCCAAGGGCCTCTTCCACAAAGCCATCGGCGAAAGCGGCGGCGCATTCGCGAGCCACGCGCTCCCGATGCGCACAAAGGACCAAGCCGCCGAAGATGGCGTAAAGTTTGCCAAGGAACATCTGAACGCTGACACTCTCGCTGCTCTGCGCGCGCTGCCCGCTCAAAAACTTCTCGACGCGCAATTGGCCGACAAACACCGCTGGTTCGCTCCCAACATCGACGGCTACTTCCTGCCCGAATCTCCCGAAGCCATCTTCGCCGCCGGAAAACAGAGCGACGTGCCCCTTCTCGCCGGGTGGAATCGAGACGAAGGCGCTGGTGGGCCGACGAAAGAAAATTTCGCCGATGCACTGAAGGCGATTGCAACGAAGGACTTCGCCGCCAAATCCGACGAATTTCTGAAACTTTATCCCGCGGAAGACGAAAAGCAGGGCAGGCGTTCGCTCGAAGACTACCAGGGCGACAGCTTCATCGCCTTCTCTACCTGGCGGTGGATCGAAGCGCAATCGAAAACCGGCAAATCACCGATCTATCGCTACCGCTTCGACCAGGATCATCCCAAAGATCCGAAGCGCGGCCCCGATGAAGCCGGCGCCTACCACTCCGCCGAAATCGAATTCGTCTTCGGCGCGCTCGACTCTGAAAACTGGATCAGCTGGCGTGAAGACGATCACAAACTGACCGATCTCATCCGCAAATATTGGAGCAACTTCGCCAAGAACGGCGATCCCAACGGCGCCGGCCTGCCGCAGTGGCCGAAGTACACCGCCGACACCGGCTACGAAGTGATGCACCTCGACGCCGATTCCAAAGCGCAAAAAGACACGCACCGCGCCCGCTACGAATTCC
>DATAMU010000806.1:0-3027 GCA_036266605.1 Candidatus Acidiferrum sp.
AGGAAGACGAAAGTCCCACTAAACTCGCCGCACAAGCATTAGCCGATCGCGGGATCCGCTCTGGACGCATCGGCATCGAAGAAACCTCCGGCTTCACCTTTTTCGATCACTTGCGCCACGCCGCGCCAGGATTCGAATTCGACTCGGCCGACCCGGTGACCATCGCATGCCGCGGGCGCAAATCACCACACGAATTGGAGTTGATGCGTCTCGCGTGCGACGTGACCTTCGATGTGTTCCGCGCCGTGTTCGCATCATTGAAAGAAGGAATGTCGCAGGACGACATCGGCCGCTGGATCGAGCAAGGCTTCGCCAAAATGAATCTGCAAGGCGGCGCTCTTGTATTGATCGGCGCGTCGGCAGCGCTACCGCACGGATCGATCAAGCCGCAGACGCTGAAGCCCGGCGACGTAGTTCTGATCGATGGAGGCACGAAGGTCGAAGGATACGAGTCCGATGTAACGCGCACCGTCGTTTTTGGCGAAAAACCATCCGACAAGCTGGTCAAAGTCTTCGATACGCTGCGCAAAGCACAAGATGCCGCCCTCGACGCCGCACGCGCTGGACGCCTCTCCGGAACAGTGGATGACGCAGCACGCGCGGTTGTCAATTCCGCAGGCTATGGCCCTGGATACAAACTCTTTACGCACCGCCTTGGCCACGGCATCGGCCTCGACGGACATGAGCATCCTTATTTAGTGCGAGGCAGCAAGACCGTGCTGCAATCCAACATGACGTTTTCGAATGAGCCCGGAATTTACGTGCCCGGTGAGTTCGGCATCCGCTGCGAAGACGACATGGTCATCACGCCTGACGGCCCTGCTCAACTCCTGACGCAAGGCTTCGCAGTTTCGCTGGAAAAACCGTTCGCTTAGTGGGAGAGACATCGGTCGCGGCCTAGCCGAGCGCCGCCACGACTGAGTTTTTCGCGCGCACGTCTTTTTTCCAGATCGCCTCGCAGAAATCGACGATCCGCTCCTCCGCCCAAAACCTTTCAGCACCGCTCTGCGCCGATATGTATGCGCAATGCCCGCCATGTCGGGTCGGCACAAACTGTATCGACGGATTCTTCTCGACGCGCGCCGCCAAAAACGAAACATACGGCACAAATGGATCATCTTCCGCTGTAATCAGCAACAATGGCACGCGTACGTTCCCCGCCACCCGTTTCGCCCCCGCCGATTCGTAATATTCCTCCGCGTCGCGAAATCCAAAACACGGCGCCGTAATCGCATCATCAAACTCACGCACCGTTCGAATCGGCGGCAACCCATCCGTCCGATACCGCCCCGGAAACATTCGCGCCTTCCTCGCGTAACGCGCCATCAGTCCCTTCACAAAGTGCCGCGTATACAAATAATTGTCGCGCCTCTCCAACGCATCCGCACACGCCGACAGATCAATCGCCGGGCAAACTGCGCAGACTCCTCGCAACGCCGCCGGGAACTCATCTCCATACTCGCCCGCCATTTTCGTAACAAGATTCCCGCCCATCGAGTACCCGGCGAAAAACACCCGTTCGAATCCATCGGCCCCTACCAACTCCTCCAACACAGCCCGATAGTCCCCACTCATCCCAGAGTTATATAAGGTAGGCGTCAGCTTCTCCGTCCCGCCGCAATTCCGCTGATTCAGCCGCACCACATGAAATCCGCGATGAAACGCTTTCTCCGCGATCCCCCGCATGTAGTTCGAATCCGCCGAGCCTTCAAGCCCGTGCAGAGTCACAATCACCGGAGTCTGCTTCAATCTCCCGACTTGCCAATGACATAGACCCAGCAACTGCGAATACGGATCGACGCGAAACAGCCGTTGCTCCGCCTCAGGCAGCCGAAACGTCCGCGGCACAAACGCCGCCGCGATCGTCATCGCGTGCCCGTTCCCGAGCCACCGATGCGGCACAAACTCTGGAATCGCAATCCTCATCTGATTTATTGTAATCGACCCGAACTCGTCCAACCGCCCCTGCGCCACTCCAGGAACCAATCACCAGCCGCAAATCTCCGGCCGCCGCTTCAATCCACAGCCCAAAACTTGACCGCATCCACACTCATCCCTACAATAGAAACTTCACAGTGATTCATTTTTTCGATTTGATGAATTTTCCCGTCGGCCCAGCGGCCACCCGCTGGGCTGCTGTTTTTAGCCGCTCCCCACTCCCATGAAATGAGGTTGGAATGATCGACGGTCCCATTCCCGAAGGTCTTACATTCGACGACGTGCTCTTGCTCCCCGGCAAATCCTCGATCTTGCCGACGCAGGTGGACACGCGCACCTGTTTCACGCGCAAAATCTCGATCAACATTCCGCTCGCCTCGGCCGCCATGGACACCGTCACCGAGTCGAACCTCGCCGTGGCCATCGCGCGCCAGGGCGGTATCGGCGTGGTTCACCGCAACATGGCCATCGACCGCCAGGCCGAAGAAGTCGATCGTGTAAAGCGCTCGGAAAGCGGCATGATCGTCGATCCCGTCACGATTTCGCCAGACATCACTCTTCGTCAGGCGCTCGAAATCATGGAGAAGTACCGCATCTCCGGCCTTCCGGTTACACGCGGCTCGCGCCTCACGGGCATCCTCACCAATCGCGACCTCCGTTTCGAAAAGAATCACAACCAGCTCGTCAGCTCGGTCATGACGAAAGACAATCTCGTCACCGTGCCGGTCGGAACGACGCTCGACGAAGCCGAGCGCATCCTCCAAAAGCATCGCATCGAAAAACTCCTCGTCGTCGATCAGGACTTCAATCTCAAAGGCCTGATCACCGTAAAAGACATCCAGAAAAAACTCGAATATCCGCGCGCCGCAAAAGACGAGCAGGGCCGGCTCCGCGTCGGCGCCGCTGTCGGTGCAACTGGCGATTTCCTGGAACGCGCCGTCGAAATGGCGAAAACCAAGGTCGATGTCCTCGCCGTCGACACCGCGCACGGCCACTCCACCCGCGTGATGGAAGCGATCAAAGCGCTTAAGCATCGCCTCCCTGAAATGCAAGTCATCGCCGGCAACGTCGCCACATTCGAAGGCGCAA
>DATAMU010000807.1:0-2132 GCA_036266605.1 Candidatus Acidiferrum sp.
AGCCAGCGGCGCCAATCGATGTCCGTTTCGCGGATTTGTTTTACTTCTGGGCGGCCACGCCAGCGCGGACCGTGATAATTCCAGACGACTTCGACCTTGCTCACTTCGCCGCAAACGCCGGAGCGAAACCATTTGTTGGCAGCAATCTGATACGGCTCGCTGCGTCGTTGCGTTCCCACCTGAACGATGAGCTTCCGCTCGAGGGCTGCGTCGCGCGCGGCTTTCGCCTCTTCTAAAATATTGCCCATCGGCTTTTCGACGTAGGCGTGTTTGCCGGCTTCCGCCACCATCTTCAGCATCGGCGAATGCTGGTGTTCGGGCGTAGAGATGATCACCGCGTCGAGTTCTTTGTCGTTGAGAACATCGTCAAAGATTTGCGATGAATGCGGAGAGCGTCCGTAGGTTTCACTGCATTTCGCAACCGCTTGATCGAGGTTCACTTTCCAGAGATCGCACAGGCGCACGACTTCGACGTTTTTAGAATCTTTAAGTTGCGAGAGGATGTACTCAAGCCCGCGACCGCGATTTCCGATTCCGACGTGACCCAGCTTGATGCGATCGTTTGCGCCGAGGACGCGTCCGTAGGATGCCGCCGTGAGACTGGCCGCGGTCGTGTTCTTTGCGTCCCCGAGCAGAGCGGCTCCGACGACCGCCGTAGCGGAGCGATCGAGAAACGCTCTTCGCGTCATGGTGTTTTCAGCCTGCGAAGAAGACTTTGTCATTGCGCACGCCCCGATCTTTAACTTGCTGAAAGCAATTCCTGCGTGATGCTGAGCCACTCTTCCGGCAAAGATTTTTCGCAAAAAGTTTTGCCCGCCCTTCTGTACCAGTAACCGGCGTTGCCGCGATCGCCTTCTTTGCGATGCAGGTAGGCGTGGACCCAAGCACCGTGTGGACCTTCATCGTCTTGAGCGTGAGAGTGGGCTTGCTCCCAATCGCCGCGCCCATCCCACCAAAGACCGAGCAGGGCCTGCGACAGGCCTGCCGGTGGCTCGCTGCCCGTAAGCGATCGCTGAAATTCTTCGATGTTCATCGGGGTGTGGATACCTTTTCAGGCGGAGTCCCGTTTTGGGACAAAGGTTTCGCCTGGGATTCGCTTTTAGGGGGTATACCCCCTATGTTTTCCAAAGAGTACGCAAGTCTTTTGCAATGTTCAGGTTGCGAATCTACAGAAAACAGGAGTGCGGAACTGATTGATAAGGTGGGAGATGCGAAGAGGCCACCGTGTGAGTGGAGCGTGGCGTATTCGAATTCGGCGTCGTATTTCATTGACGAGTATAGCGTAAAAGTTACCTGGTTGTCAATAGTGATTTTGGGTTAACTTCGGACAAGGAGTCGCGCGGCGGGAGATTTGGCGAAGTTTCGCCAGAAATGTTCGCGGCTTTTGCCGGTGAACTCAACGTCGCAGTGATCGATTGGCCGGAACTCACGGTGACTTCCTCTTTTAGTTCGACTCGATGTCTGCCATTCGACCTCGTAACTGTGCAGGGAATCTGCCTTCCGTCCGGGGCTAAGACCGAAGCCCTGGAGAATGCTGGCTTTGTTGAATCGCCCGGCAGAACGAACCGCCGTAGCTTGACGCTGCCATAGCGACATTCGATGGTGCTCTTTAGTTCGCTGCTGTTCGAAGCTTGGCTGTAGCTCCCCCACGCCGAACCCGCCGAAAAGAAGCAGCGAAAGTCTTCCGGACGAATTCGGGGATGGAAGGCGATTTCGCGTTCGACGGCGGAATAGCGGAACCCCGAGAGCGCAAGCATCACCGAGTAACTCGCCATCGCGCGGGAATAATGATTGCCCCACTCGATCTGGTTCCAGGGATTGCGGCGCACGCCGTCGTAGCGGCTGCGGATTCCGTTCACGATGCTCATGGCTTCGTCGATCAAACCGTTGTAGACGAGGTGAGCTGCGACCTGATATTCGATTCCGGTCCAGACTTCGTCGCCGTAGGAGAGTGGAATCGCCGGGCGTCCGCCTTTGGGCCACGTACAAACGGCTAAGCCCTGTTCGTCGTTGATCGCGTAAATGCGTTGCGTGTGAGGATAGTTCCGAAAATCTGTTCGGAAATTGTATTTGAAGATCGACTGCAAAGCTTTCTTCACGCGCTCCGGTGGCAAGCCTGTGTCGAGGCCGAG
>DATAMU010000808.1:0-5507 GCA_036266605.1 Candidatus Acidiferrum sp.
ACTGCCGATGGAAGTCGGATCGGGTACAGCCGCCGCGGTTACGTACTCGCCCGGCGTGCCCATCGGCGCCGTGGTCGGGGGAACGTGGTCGAAGAATCCTCCATTTTCATCGAAAGTAAGAAAAAGAGCGGTCTTCGCCCAAATCGCAGGGTTCGCCATCAGCGCTCCCACAATCAATGACAAAATATTCTCTCCAAATAAAGACGGCGCGGGCGGATGATCCGAGGTGAGAACTGACCCGACTAGCCACGACACTTGGGGCAAATTTCCCGAAGCCACATCAGCAATGAAATCGGTCGGAAATTGCGGGCCGAATGCGTTCTGATGCAAGACCGACGATGGGTTTTGATACTGCTGAAAGTAGGAGAGAACGTTGTCGGAAAGAAGGCCGTTCAGGATCGTTTCGTCGGGAGACGAATAAATCTTCCAGGAAATCCCGCGCGCCTGGAGTTGCTCCGCCATGGTTGTATAGGTGAGCTTTCCATAGAACGCGCTGCGGTTCGTAACGATCGTCTCCACGACCGGTCCGCCGTTTTTCCCTTCGGGATCAATCGACGCCGCCATCGTATACAGACGATTCGGATCAGTTGGCCCTATGACGGAGCAACAATAGTTGTCGCAGATAGTAAAGGCATCCGCGAGCGCGTAGTAATAGGGGATATCCTGGCGGTTGTAGTAGCCCATGGTCAGAACAGCATCGTTCGCGTTCGCAGTCATACGCGATGTCACGAATCCATCCATTGCGCCGCTATTCCAACTCTGGTGTTGCGACACCCAATCGTGCGTAATGTCGTGAGTGCATGCGGCATTGGTCGTCGTTGTGTCGAGACGAAACGGCAGGAGCTTGCCAATCGGCGCGCTCGTGATGTTGCTTGGGTCCGGCTGTTGAAACGCTAGCGATTGATCCGAAAATCCGCGAACGCCGCGATAACTACCGAAATAGTGGTCAAACGAACGATTCTCTTGAATCAAAATCACCACGTGTTCGATGTCGGTAAGCTTTGAGCAAGATGGTCCGGGAGCAGGCGTCGGCCCCGGCGGTGGGCTGATCGACCCACCTCCGCAACCGTGGAGCGCCAATGCCCCCATCTCGGCCGCCGCGCCCACACCAAGCTTCAATAAATCCCTTCGATTCAGTCTTCGCATGGCTCAAAGTTAGATGCACGCTACACAGCAAAGGGAAACGGGCGACAAATCACGGATCTCCTAGTGCCCACCGAAACAATCGGAGCAGCGATCACAGAAAGGCGTTGTCTAAAAACTGCGACCTCGTTCTGCGCTTTGCTATAAGATTTCCCTACGGTAGTTTTCACAACGAAGCGTGTGACTTTTTGGAGGGAACTGTGAATCACGCAATTTTCACTACACCTACGCCCAAGCCAACTTCCAAGTGGCAAATCATTTTCGTATGCGCAGCGATCTGCTCGCTCATGCTCCTGGCGTCTTGCAATGATAAAACCGCTTCTTCTGGACCACATGCATCGGTACTCATGCGCGATGGCACAACAATCGCTGGAATGGTCACAGCCACCTCGCCATCCGAAATAACTCTGGTCGGCGACGATAAAGTTACGCATACCGTCCCGATGACCCAGGTGAAGTCCATCGAGTATGACGATGCTCAGGCCGCGCAAACACCGGCTCCGGACACTTCGGCGCCACCGGCTTCCGCTCCACAGACTTCCGCCGCTAACAATGAGGCCCCAGCGCCGGCGCCGGCCCGACCGCGTTCCGCCGCATCCCGCGCCGACGATGCTGAGCACGAGCGTCACTACCATCCGACGCAGGCTGAGATTAAGACGAAGACTTACGTGCTACCCGTCGGCTCCCGAGTTCCCGTCCGCACCGAAGAAATGATCGACTCCGCCACCGCCGCCGAAGGACAAACCTACGCCGCTGAAATCGCCGACGACGTCCCCGACGCCAACGGCGACACCGTCGTCCCCCGCGGCGCCAACGCTCAAGTCATCATTCGTTCCGCCACAAAGGGAAACCGCTTTCACGGCACATCCGACCTCGTGCTCGACCTGCAATCCATCTCGGTTGGCGGCAAGGAATATCTCGTCAGCACAACCGATCTACAGCAGAAGGGAAAGCAAGGCTTCGGAGCCAACAAGCGCACCGCGGAATTCACCGGCGGCGGCGCAGCACTCGGCGCCATCATCGGTGCGATTGCGGGCGGCGGAAAAGGCGCGGCCATCGGCGCGGGAGCTGGTGCTGGCGCGGGCGCTATCGGCCAGGTCGCCACAAAAGGCGGCGCCATTAAAGTCCCAGCCGAAACAATGCTGACCTTTCAGCTCGACAAGCCCGTTCAAATCGTCTCAGCTCAATAACGACTCGACTCAACTCTCAACATGCACCGTCGGACATTCGTCAAGCTGTCGCTGAAAACTTTCCTCGGAGCTTCAGCCCTGCTCATCAGCGCCAGCTTGGCCCTGTCCCAAAATTTCGTCGACGTAAAACCCTCTCCGCAACAAGTCGCCTGGCAAGATCTTGAATTTGGCGTGATCATCCATTTCGGCCCGAACACTTTCATGGATCGAGAATGGGGTGACGGCTCGGCCGATCCCGGCGTCTTCAACCCAACCGCGTTCGATCCCGAGCAATGGATGCGCTCGATCAAAGCAGCCGGCGCCAAATACGTAGTCATGGTGGCGAAACATCACGACGGTTTCTGCCTTTGGCCCACGGAACAGACGAGCTACAGCGTCAAGAACAGCCCCTGGAAAAACGGCAAGGGCGATGTCGTCGCCGAGGTTGCCGCAGCCGCGCGAAAATACGATCTAAGATTTGGCGTTTATCTCTCGCCCTGGGATCGTCACGAACCCCGCTACAGCAACTCCGCCGAATACGACAAATATTACGCCGCCGAACTCGACGAACTCGCCCAACACTACGGTGAGCTCACCGAATTCTGGCTCGACGGCGCAGGCAGCGCCGGACACGTCTACAACTTCCCCCACATTATCGAAGAGCTGCGCACCTATCAGCCCAACACGTTGGTTTTCGCCGACACCGGCCTGTTCGAATACGGCGACATCCGTTGGGTCGGCAACGAGGCCGGGGTCGTCGCCAGCGACAACTGGAACGTCATCGACCGCCACGGCTACCTCCGCTGGCGACCCGCAGAAGCCGACACGCCTCTGCGCAAACTCCATTGGTTTTGGCATCCGCACGACGAGGCTTCGCTCAAGTCGCTCTCGGACCTGCTCACGCTCTACGACCAAACCATCGGCCGCGGCGGCCAACTCATGCTAGGCCTGGCGCCCGACAATCGCGGTCTCCTGCCCGAGAATGACACAAAGCGCCTCGAAGAGTTCGGCGCCGCCATCGCCAACCGCTACGGCTCAACTAAAAATTTGTCCCGCGAACATGTGCAGCAAGACCTCGAAGTCGAACGCGCCCTCGATAATAACGTCGACACCTTCTGGTCCGCACCGCCCAATTCCCATCACTCAACGCTCGAAGTAAATTTTGCCAAGCCCGTGACGTTCGATCACGCCCTGATCATGGAACGCCTCGCCAACGGCCAGCACGTTCAGTCCTTCCGTATCGAAGTTTGGGACGGTGCCGCCTGGAAATCCGTCGCCGCAGCCCACTCGATTGGCCACAAACGTATCGAGAGCTTCCCTGCGCAAACCGCTTCCAAAGTGCGCCTGAATATCCTGAGTTCCACCGATGCCGCCGAAATCACCGAGTTTCAGCTCTTCTCCATCGCCGACCGCTAGCGATCCGCCAACTCTTGTAGGGGCGGGGCTTGCCCCGCCCGCCCACTGCGTCTTGCCTCGATCGATCCACGCAACTCAGCACTCTTCACTCACCGCACTTGAGGCCAACTCATTCCAACGTTACTCTAATCCCTCGCTCAGGAGCCTACCCAGCTAGTGTCCACCCTCCCCACATCCCTCTCTCGCGTCTTCCGCTCCTTCCGCTATCGAGACTTCCGCATCATGTGGATCGGCGCCTGCGCGTCCACCATCGGCACTTTCGTTCAACAGTTCGCCCAGAGCTGGCTCGTCTACGACCTCACCAAAAATCCCTTCTACCTGGGCCTCGACCTTTTCTTGGGTCAGCTTCCGATCATGGTCTTTTCCCTCTTCGGCGGCGTCTTCGCCGATCGCCTCGACCGCCGCAAGCTTCTCCTCGCCTCTCAATACATCCAGATGACCTGCGCTTTCTTCCTGGCAATCCTCTTCGTCACCCATACCGTCAAGGTCTGGCACATCCTCGCACTCTCATTCATCGTCGGACTCGGCCAATCTTTCGGCGGCCCCGCCTACTCCGCTCTCCTGCCCACCCTCGTCCCCGCTGACGACTTGTCCAATGCCATCGCCATGAACTCGATTCAATTTAACCTGGCGCGCGTTATCGGCCCGACCATCGGCGGCCTGGCCTACGCTGCACTCGGCGCCACATGGTGCTTCACTCTCAATGGCATCTCCTACATCGCGGTGATCATTTCCCTCTTCACCATCCAGGTCAAATTCATCCCCGCCAAAACGCAACAGCGCGTCCTCAGCAGCATGGGCGAAGGAATTCGCTTCATACGCCAAAGCCCGGGCATGAGCGCGCTCGTCGTGCTCGCCTTCTGCACCACTCTGTTCGGTTTTTCGCTCAACGGATTCCTGCCCGTCATCGTGCAAAACATTTTTCATCGCGGGCCCGACATTTACACGCTCCTGCTCGTCTGTTCCGGAACAGGCTCGATCTGCGGCGCCCTGATCATTGCCGCAATCGAAAAAGCGAAGGGAAAAGAGCGACTCACACTCTTCATCCTCATCTCGCTCGGACTCATCACCGTCGGGTTCGCTCTCTCCAAATGGCTCCCGCTCTCCTGCATCCTCATTTTTCTCGGTGGCGTCGCCATCATGGCATCCGCCTCATTGATGTTGTCTCTCGCCCAACTCAGCACCACCGACGCCATGCGCGGCCGCGTGATGAGCGTCTACAACCTCGCCTTCCGCGCAGGCATTCCACTCGGCGCCTTGGCCCTCGGCCGCATCATCCCCATCGTCGGCATCTCCACCGCCCTCTCCGCCACCGGCGCAATCCTCGTCGCCATCGCCGCCACCTTCCTCCTCATCCGCCACAATCCCCGACCCGCTTAACAAGCCATCTTTTCAGTTTCTTCCGTTTGGCGACGAATCAGGGGTAGAGAAGGAATGCTAGTATTTCCGAGACGCGGGGTCGCTGCGCAATGACACTGTCCGAAACTCCCGATGCCGTGAAGCAGTTTCGCAAGAAAGCGTGGAGATTCCAGCAGACCTTCGCTACTCCTCTTGAGAATTTGCGAGCCTTCGTGGCAACGATCGTCTCAACTCACGAGTTTCAAGGGGGCTGCCTCACGATCGATAAAGTAATCTTTGAGCCTAGGCACTTGATTGGCTTGCTCAGCAACTATTCGATTCCACCGCGATACGGGCATGGCACTTCAATAACCGCACATACTCATGCAGAGGTCTCGGCGCTTCTTGAAGCGGCTCTAGGCGACTCGATCGACCTCATCT
>DATAMU010000809.1:0-2431 GCA_036266605.1 Candidatus Acidiferrum sp.
TGAAGTGGCGCCGACTGCGCCGCCGCAGAGCATGAAGCTCGACGCTGACGTCTACAATTCGGAGTCGTTCATTCAGAATTTGGGCGATGCGCTGTCGAAGTTTCGCGTGCGGCCGGCGTTTACGCCACGCGATCGCAAGTAAGACGTCTCCACCTATTACGTTTTTTTCGTTCAGTGGCGCGTTCCGCGCTTCTAACCCTTACGACGCCGGCGCGTAGCCGAACACTGTTTTTAATTCCAAAAATTCTTCCAGTCCAGACTCGCCCCATTCGCGGCCGTTGCCCGACTGTTTGTAGCCGCCGAAGCAGCCAGCGAAATCGGGGCGCGCGCCGTTGATGTGCACGTTGCCGGACCGGATACGCTTGGCGACTTTGCGCGCGTGTTCGAGGTCGCCGGAGGTGACGAAGCCAGAGAGGCCGTAGGGCGTGTCGTTGGCGATGCGCACGGCATCGTCTTCGTTTTCGTACGGGATGATGCACAGGACGGGGCCGAAAATTTCTTCGCGCGCGATGGTCATGTCATTGCGAACGTCGGCGAAGACGGTGGGCTTTGCGTAATAACCCTTCGTGAGATTTTCGGGCCGGCCGGGGCCGCCGGCGACAAGTTTTGCGCCTTCGTCGATTCCTTTTTGGATGAGACGCTCGACTTTCTCGAATTGCGCTTTGCCGGAGAGCGGGCCGAGATTTGTGGTTTCGGTCGCGGGATCGCCAACGTTGGTTGCGGCGGCGGCTTGTTTTGCGGCTTCGGCAGCCTCGGCCATGCGCGATTTCGGAACCAACATGCGCGTCGGCGCGTTGCAGGATTGGCCGGTGTTGCGGAAGCAGGAGGCGGCGCCTTCTTTGACCGCGGCGGCGAAATTTGCGTCGTCGAGAATGATGTTTGCGGATTTTCCGCCGAGTTCTTGTGTGACGCGCTTCACCGTGGGCGCTGCGGCTGTTGCCACTGCGACTCCGGCGCGTGTTGAGCCGGTGAACGAAACCATGGCGATGTCGGGATGGGTGGAGAGTGCGGCGCCGACGGTGGGGCCGTCGCCGTTCACGAGATTGAAGACGCCGGCGGGGACTTTTGCTTCGTCGAGAATTTGAGCGAAGAGATAGGCAGAGAGTGGCGCGAGTTCGCTGGGTTTGAGCACCATCGTGCAACCCGCGGCAATGGCCGGAGCAACTTTGGCGACGATTTGATTCATTGGCCAGTTCCACGGAGTGATCAGGCCGCAGACACCGATCGGTTCTTTGCGGAAAAGCGTGGCGCCGCGGACTTCGTCGAACTTGAAATTCTCGAGGAGGCGGACGACTTCGAGGAAGTGCGCGAGGCCGGCGCCGACTTGAGCGGCTTTGGCGAATGCGAGCGGGGCGCCCATTTCGGAGGAGATGGCCTGCGCCATGTCTTGCGATTTTGCTTTGTAGACGGTGACGATGCGCTGGAGGAGTTCGCGGCGCTGCTCGACGGTGGATTCGGAGAAGGAGTCGCAGGCGCGTTTTGCAGCGGCGACGGATTTGTCTACGTCGGCGGAACTGCCGAGAGAGATTGTGGCGATTTGCTCTTCCGTGGCGGGATTGATCACGGGGAAATCGTGCGGTTGGGTCGGGGCGACCCATTTTCCGTCGATGTAGAACTGGCGGGCGTCTTTCATACGATCTCCTGAATTCGTTCGCGCGTTTGTTCGCTGTGCTAAACGGCGACCTTAAAAATTGTCCTTAGAAAATCCTTGAGCATCTCGGTGGCTTGGGCAGTCGCGGCGGCGTCGTAGCCGACGATTGCGTTGTGGCGGACGCACGGGTCGTTCCAGGTGAACGGTTTGCCGGTTGCGATGTTTATGATCTCGCCTGGAGTGCGCTCTTCGCGCTCGCAAAATCCAGCGACAAGCGGCTTTTCTACTTCGACGTGTGGCATGTAGAGCGGGTTGTCGAAGACGTGATTCACGCCAGGGAATTCCGTGAGTTCGACGTCGTGGCCGGCGGCGCGCAAACGGGCGACATATTTGCGAGTCGGCTCGATCCAAACATAGTTGTCGCCGGCTCCATGAAAAACGCGAATGGGGGCATCGACGATGTTTTCGTCTTCGAGATATTTGATGCTGCAGGGCGGATAGAACGGGATGTACGCGGCGAATCTTGCGTTTTTTGGGCCGTGCATTTTCTGAAAGCGTTTGAGGCTGGCATAGATCGTTGCGAAACCGCCTTTGGAAAATCCCATGAGAGCGATGCGATTGGGGTCGATGTTGCGATGCTGCGCGAGATGATCGAGCGCGCGATAAGCATCGACGATCATCGCGCAGGAGCCGAGACGCGTTTGGTCAGTGACGGTTTCGACGATACCGCGGCCGGTGAAGCAATCGACGATGAATGCGGCGACGCCGATGGCGTGGAGTTCGCGCGCCCAGCGATCCACGTTGGCGGTAGCTCCGCCGGAGCCGTGGATCAGAATCACC
>DATAMU010000810.1:0-7730 GCA_036266605.1 Candidatus Acidiferrum sp.
AGGATATGAAGGTTGCAGTTCGTTCCCTGCGCAAAAGTCCCGGTTTCGCCATCACCGCCATCTTGACGTTGGCCCTCGGCATCGGCGTCAACGCCGGAATTTTCCAACTCATGGACGCGGTTCGGCTGCGCAGCCTCCCGATCGCCGATCCCGACCGGCTGGCCAGCGTGCAAGTCCAGGGCGGCGTGCACAGTTTCATCCCTGCGCATCCTACCGATCTTTCTTTTCCTTTGTGGGAACAGGTCCGCGACCATCAAGAGGCCTTCTCCAGCGTTTTCGCCTGGCGAACGAACCACGTCCGCATCGGTCAGGGCGTAGACGAACGAAAAGCCATCGCGCTCTGGTTCAGCGGCGAAGCATTCAATACTCTCGGAATCTATCCAGCGAAGGGGCGCTTCTTCTCGCCCGAAGAAGACAAGCCCGGCTGCGGGATTCCCGGTACCGTAATTAGCTACGCATTTTGGCAAAGCCAGTTTGGCGGCGCCGAATCTGCGATCGGCTCATCGATTCTGATCGAGCACAAGCCCACTCGTGTGCTCGGCGTGACGCCGCCTCGTTTCTTCGGTCTAGATATCGGGCGCACGTTCGATTTCGCGCTTCCTCTCTGTTCCACACCGTCGTATCACGACGATCTGCCGTATTTCCGCCGCGCCGATTATTTCTTTCTCTCGGTGATGGGTCGGTTGAAATCCGACTGGACGCTGGCGCGCGCCACTGCACAAATCGAATCAATCAGCCCCGGCATCATCGCCGCAACCATTCCCACGGGTTACGACAAGACGGCCCTCGACAATTACCGCCGCTTCCAACTCTCCGTCTATCCCGCCGGTCACGGAGTCAGCTCACTCCAGTCGTATGATTCGTCTCTGTGGCTTCTCTTCGGCATCACGACACTTGTCCTGCTCATCGCCTGTGCCAACCTCGCCAACCTGATGCTTGTCCGCGGCAATTCGCGCCAACGTGAAATCGCCGTTCGTCTCGCACTCGGCGCATCGCGGTGGCGTCTCATCCGGCAGTCTTTCGCCGAAGGTCTGATCCTCGCTGTGTCCGGAGGCGTTCTCGGCATGGCTCTCGCCGCCGCATTCAGTCGCGGGATCGTGTGGTTCATCAGTTCCACGCGAGACGCTGTGCAACTCGATCTCGGCTTCGACTGGCGTGTATTTGCTTTTACCAGCGGCCTCGCGCTGCTGACCTGCGGAATTTTCGATCTTTGGCCGGCGATCCGCTCGTCTCAAACCAATCCCGGCCTCGCCCTGAAAAGCGGAAGCCGCGGTACCACACATGGCCGCGAGCGTTTTTCATTCCAACGAACGCTCGTCATCTCGCAGATCGCGATATCCATGGTGCTTCTCGTCGGCGCGCTTCTTTTCGTCCGCAGCTTCCGGAATCTCGTCACTTACAATCCCGGCTTCCGCGAAGATGGCGTCGTCCTCGGCTACTTCAACCTGAGTCATCGCAAGCTCACCGATCTCGAATCCTACGACTACGCCGTGCGCGAGCTCCTCGAGCAAATCCGCTCCACTCCCGGCGTCGATTCCGCCGCAAGCACCACACACGTCCCACTGAATGGCAGCACGTGGCAGCTCGTTGTCCACGGCGCCGAATCCGAAGCTCAATCCAAGTTCACTTGGATCAGCCCGTCTTACTTCGAGACGATGAACATCCCTTTGCTCGCCGGAAGATTTTTTTCCGACGACCTCGACACTCGCGCCTCGCCGCACGTTTTGATCGTCAACGAAGTCTTCGCGCGCACTTTCTTTGGCAAGGAGAATCCCGTCGGGAAAACAGTGCGCACGGTGACCGAGCCGGGTTTCCCGAGTTCCGAGTTTCAAATCGTCGGCGTCGTCAAAGACACAAAATATGGAAGCCTGCGCGACCCGGTTCCCCCCGAGAGCTACGGGCCCGCTACACAATTTCCGCCGGGGCAAAAGGCCGCCTTTGTTTTTGTCCACACTTCGATTCCGCCCGAGCGGGTGATCCCGATCTTGCGTTCCAACATTCAGCAGCACGATCCCGAAATGGATTCCGATCTCTTGGTATTTCAAAACACCGTCGAAGAAACGCTCAGCCAGGAGCGCATGATGGCGCTTCTTTCCGGCTCATTTGGCGCGCTAGCCGCGCTGCTCACGATGGTTGGACTCTACGGCGTAATCTCATACATCACCACGATGCGGCGCAACGAGATCGGCATTCGCATGGCCTTGGGCGCGGATCGCGGCAATGTTCTCGGCCTCATTTCGAGACAGACGCTGCAGATGCTCGGCGCTGGCGTGCTTCTCGGCATCTTGCTCTCGCTCGCCGCCACAAGAGGTGCCGCGTCTCTCCTCTTCGGCCTGCATCCCAACGATCCACTCTCCATCATTTACGCCGCCGCGCTCCTCGTCGTCGTCGCACTTCTCGCCGGATTCATCCCCGCTCACCGCGCCTCGCGCATCAACCCCAGCAACGCGCTCCGCTACGAATAATTTGCAACGAGTTTGTAATCAATCCGTTGTGAACACACCCCGTATCCACCCGATGCTCCCATCTCCCCTCTTCGTGTAAACTTCGCCCTTAAATCGTCCCAGTCCAACGAACCATGCCATCCGACGACTCGAGCAACAATAATCCGCCCGCCCCGCCCGCCGCACCATCTGTCGCCGCATCGCAGCAAAATCCCGCGCACATCAATCCGTGGATCATCGCCATCGCCGTGATGCTCTCCACCTTCATGGAAGTTCTCGACACCACCGTCGTCAACGTTTCCCTTCCTCACATCGCAGGCAGCCTCTCCGCCACCGTCGATGAAGCCACTTGGACGCTCACTTCCTATCTCGTCGCGAATGCCATCATCCTTCCGCTCACTGGATGGCTCTCCAATTATTTCGGCCGCAAACGCATGCTCATGATGTCGGTGACCGGCTTCACCATCGCATCCTTTATGTGCGGACTCGCTCCGTCACTTCCATTCCTCATCGTCTGCCGCGTGATCCAAGGTGCGTGCGGCGGCGGCCTCCAGCCGATCTCGCAGGCCGTTCTCCTCGAATCTTTCCCACCGCAAGATCGCGGCAAAGCTATGGGCTTCTGGGGACTCGGCATCGTCGTCGCGCCGCTTCTCGGCCCGGTTCTCGGCGGCTGGCTCACCGACAGCTACAGTTGGCGCTGGGTCTTCTACATCAACGTGCCGATCGGCCTCGCGTCCATCGTCATGACGCGCCTTTACGTCTTCGACCCCGCCTACATTAAGCGCGCCACATCGCGTATCGACTACTGGGGCATCGGCATGTTGGCGGTCGGCATCGGCTTTCTCCAAATCGTCCTGGACAAGGGCCAGGAGAAAGATTGGTTCGCCACGACGTGGATCACCGTCGTCGCCGTCGCCGCGGTCGTCGCTCTCGTCGCGTTCATGGCTCACGAACTGATGATCGACCATCCCGTAGTCCAGCTTCGCGTCTTCAAAGATCGCACTTACTCCACGGGCGTCTTCCTCATGTCGATGCTGGGCGTCGGCCTCTACGGCACCACCGTTCTCATCCCGTTGATTCTGCAAACGCTCCTCGGCTATCCCGCACTCCGCGCCGGCATCGCTATGGCTCCTCGCGGACTCGGCTCCTTCATCGCCATGCCCATCGTCGGCCTCATCATGATGAAATTTGATCCGCGCAAAATGCTTGCGCTCGGCCTCTTCGTCTGCGCGCTCACTCTCTTTCAATTCAGCGCGCTCAATCGCAGCGCCGGTTATTGGGACTTCTTCTGGCCGCAACTTGAAATGGGTCTTTCGCTCGGCCTCGTCTTCGTTCCGCTCACCACGATCACGATGTCCAACATTCCCAAAGAGACGATGGGCAACGCCACCAGTCTCTTCAACCTCGTTCGAAATCTCGGCGGCAGCATCGGCATCTCCGCCGTCAGCGCCATGGAACTCCGGCTCCAGCAAACAAACACCAACGTTCTCGGCGCGCACGTCAACCCGCTCAGTGCCAGCGCGCGCAACATGATGAACATGATGGAGCATGCAATGGCGAGCCGCAGCGGCGACGCAGTGGCCGCCGCCCATCAAGCCCGAGCCATGGTCTTCGGCCTCGTCCAACGCGAAGCCGCCATGATTTCCTACAACACCATTTTCAAATCGCTCGGAATCCTCTTCATCGCCTTACTCCCCTTCATCCTCCTGATGCGCCGCCCCTCACCCAAAGCCCCCGCTGTCGCCGCCCACTGACGGCCGGACTCGGAGCTTTTCACCTGCGACGCTGCAATGCAGCGCAAAATGGCTCTGGACAACTCTTGCACGCCAACTAGAGTCATTCGCGTAGCTCGACTTCAATTCTCACTTCGATAGGACCATGCGAAACCCGTGGCTCGACATTCCCCTTCACGACTACGAAGGGCACATGAATTCAGCCAACGTCGCTCAACTCGCGGCTCTTGCTGATTTGTTCGAGGAAGCTTTGACGTTTTGTCGCCCGGAGTCGGTCGCGATCCTGGGCATTGCCGGTGGCAACGGGCTCGACCGCGTAGATCTTCGTATCACGAAACGCATCGTCGGTATCGACATCCACGCCGCGTATCTCGACACGATTCGCGTTCGCTACCCGCAACTGCCCCTCACACTGCATTGCTTCGACTTGGAACATGGGACGATCCAGGACGAGTCAGTGGCGTTGGTCCATGCTGCAATGATTTTCGAGCACGCCGGCACCGGACAATGTCTTCGAAGCGCCGCGTCACTCGTCGCACCCGGCGGCCACCTTGCGGTTGTGCTTCAATTGCCGAGCGCCACACAAACAGACGTGTCGCCAACGCCGTTTAAGTCCATGCTCTCAATTGCCGACCAGTTCCATCTGATTGACCAGACCAAGTTGCGAGAAAAGTTAGAATCCTTGGGTCTTATATTGCGGCATCAAACTCGTCGCGATTTACCCGCCGGAAAAGCATTCTGGCTCGGCATCTTTGCTAGAAAATAGAAACTCACGTTCCCGCCATACTCAATCGAGTCGCGTTCATCTCCCCTTCGCATCCACTCCCCGCAACACCAAACACGTCGAACTCGCCTTCGCAATCGCCCGCCCATTCTCATCCGACACTTCGCACTCCACATATCCAACCGTCTTGCCGCGCCGCACCACTTTCCCCTCCGCCTTCAGTTGCGCCTTCCACACCGGCCGGAAAAAATTTATCTTCAGCTCCACGGTCGTGAACGACTCGCCCGGAGACAACGTCGAGTGAAACGCAATCCCCATCGCCGAATCCGCGATGTCACAAAGAATTCCGCCGTGCGTCGTGCCCATCGGATTCGTATGCTGCGGCCCCGTCTCCAGCGTCACAACTGATCGCCCCTCGCTCACCTCCACCAACTCGAACCCTACCAGTTCCGCAACCGGCATCACCTTTCGCCTGCGAGCATTCACTTCGTGTTGCTCGCTGCCTCTTTGAGTCTCCTCCGCCACACTTCCTCCTTGTTCAATCTCGCCGCAAAAGCCTAACACCAACCGTCGTGTTCAACCGCCAATCGCACCGCACCTCGTAGGGGCACGGCACGCCGTGCCCGTCTTCGGTCACCACCGACACCTTGGCGCACCGCAAAATTCCCAACCCGCTCCCAACTCGCTATAATCCATCGGCATTCTTCCGTGAGGAGCCTCATCGTGTCCGACGCCGAGCTACCGCCTCCAGAACCGCCTTCGCACCAACCCTCATCTCATGCATTCCGCCTCAACACCTACCGCGTCGAAGGCGGTTCGGTCGTCGAATGCCACGGCAAACTCATCTCCGATCACGCCCCTCAACTCCGCAACGAAGTCCGCAACCTCGCTACCGCCGAAAAGCGCATCATCATCGACATGAAAAACGTCCAGCACATGGACTCCTCCGGCCTCGGCGCCCTCGCCACCCTCTACGTCCACTGCCGCACCCGCCGCTGCAAACTCGAACTCATCAACATGAACCAAGCCACACGCTCCCTACTCAGCATGAGCAACCTCCTCTCCCTATTCGAAGACGCCGGCCGCTACGGCGGCAAACTCCCATAGACCGTGTCTACTGTCTTTTGAGCATATTTTCCGCAAAATCCTGACTTTAGGGCGGAGTTGGCTTACTATTTCGTCGGCATAAATGCGATTGCCCGGCTTGCGGCCAGACGGAAGGGTCATGAAGCGAACTCCAGAAAACGACGGCGATCAAGTTTCGAATCTGACGGAAGAAAATCTTGCGGCGAAACCAAAAAGGGAGCGAGCCGCTCCAGCGGTTCCTGCGCGACGCGCGTTTTTGCGGACTTCGCTGCTTGGCTCCGCCGCGATTGCGACTGCGGCGGCGAAGCCACTGGCCGCGCGAGGGGCGGGAGGGGATGGTGCATCGAACTCCGTCCTCTATTCGGGCGATGTTCCGGCGTTTGAGCTGGATGAGGTGACGATTTCCGATCTACAGGACGCGATGAAGTCGGGGAAGATGACCTCGCGGTCGATCACGGAAAAATATCTGGCACGGATCGATCAGATCGACAAACAAGGGCCGGCGCTTAACGCGATCATTGAATTGAATCCGGATGCGCTGTCGATTGCAGACGCCATGGATGCGGAGCGTAAGTCGAAGGGGCCGCGTGGGGCGCTGCATGGCGTTCCCATCCTGGTCAAAGACAACATCGACACTGCGGACAAGATGATGACGACGGCGGGATCGCTGGCGTTGCTGGGTTCGAAAGCGCCGAAGGACTCGACCGTGGCGCAAAAGCTGCGCGACGCGGGCGCGGTGATTCTAGGTAAGACGAATCTGAGCGAGTGGGCGAATATTCGTTCGAATCATTCGACGAGCGGATGGAGCGGGCGCGGCGGACAGACGAAGAATCCGTACGCGCTGGATCGGAACCCGTGCGGGTCGAGTTCGGGCTCGGGCGCAGCAGTGTCGGCGAATCTCGCTGCGGCGGCAATCGGGACAGAGACCGACGGATCGATCGTGTGCCCGTCGTCAACATGCGGAATTGCGGGGATTAAGCCGACTGTTGGTTTGGTGAGTCGGGCGGGGATTATTCCGATTTCGCACACGCAGGACACGGCCGGGCCGATGTGCCGGACTTTGCGCGATGCGGCGATTTTGCTTGGCGCCCTGACGGGAATGGATTCCGCTGATTCTGCGACGGCCGAAAGCCGCGAACATTCATACACCGACTACACGCAATTTTTGAAGGAAGACGGTTTGAAGGGTGCTCGGATCGGCATCGTGCGGCGAACGTTTGGGTTCAGCGAAGACGTCGATAAGGTGATGGAAGCGGCGCTCGAGACGATGAAGAAGCAGGGCGCGATTTTGGTCGATCCGGCGACGATTGAGTCGGCAGGGAAGTTTGGGGAGTCGGAGTTCACGATTTTTCTATACGAGTTGAAGGCGGATTTAAACGCATACTTGGCGAAGTTAGGTCCGAACGCGCCGGTGAAGACGCTGAAGGACATCATCGAGTTCAACGAGAAGAACAGTTCGAAGGAAATGCCGTATTTCGGGCAAGACACCTTTTTGAAGTCGGACGAGAAGGGACCGCTGACCACGCAGGAATATATCGATGCGGTCGCGAAGGCGCGGGATCTGGCGCGCAAAGAGGGAATTGACGCGACGATGGACAAGAACAACCTCGACGCGTTGGTCGGGCCAACGGGTGGACCGGCATGGCTGACCGACCATATTAATGGCGATTCGTTCGGCGGCGGAAGCTCGAGCACGGCGGCGGTGGCGGGGTATCCGAATATTACGGTTCCAGCCGGATTTGT
>DATAMU010000811.1:0-3248 GCA_036266605.1 Candidatus Acidiferrum sp.
CTTCGTCTCGAACTTGGCGATCGCAGTGGGACGGTCGAAGCCCGCATGTGGGATCAATTCGAAGGCGTCGCCAAAGACGTCAATCGCGATGACTTCGTCAAAGTGCAGGCTCGCGTCGAGCTGTATCGCAACAAACCGCAGCTCTCCGTCGTTCAGTGTCGTATCGCCAAGCCTGAAGAAATCGACATCGCCGACTACCTCGCTCACACTCCGTACGACGTCGAGAAAATGTGGGCCGATCTGCTCGGCTACGCCAACGCGCTGCAAAATCCCTGGCTTAAAAAATTAGTGCTCCAGATCCTCACCGATCCCGGCACCGCGAAATGCTTCAAGCGCGCACCCGCCGCGAAAGTCATGCATCACGCTTATATCGGCGGCTTGCTCGAACACGTCGTCGGTCTCTGCGGCTTAGCGAAGCTCGCAGCAGGGCATTACCCCGAAATCGACGCCGACCTGCTCATGACCGTCGCCATCCTCCACGACGTTGGCAAGCTCGAAGAGCTCTGCTACGAACGCGCCATCGGTTACACCACGCCCGGACAACTCCTCGGCCACATCGTCATGGAATTGGAAACCGTCACCCGCGCGATGGATAAGATCGAAGGTTTTCCTGCGCCACTAAAGACGGTCGTCCAGCATCTGCTCATCAGCCACCACGGCCAATACGAATTCGGCTCCCCCAAACTCCCCATGATCCGCGAAGCCATGGTCTTCCACTACCTCGACGACCTCGACTCAAAAATGGCCGCCGTCCGCGTAGCCCTGGCCACCCCATCCGGCGACGACGAGTGGTCTTCCTACAGCTCCGCCCTCGGCCGCAAATTCCTAAAACTCGACGCCTTCCTAAAATCCACCGACCCAGTCCCCGGCGCCAACTCCGATTCGGCCGCGTCACCCTCGGCCCCCGAACAACTAACCCTGCAGCCCGACCCAAAGCCGTAGCCCCACGGCAAGTTTGTAGGGGCGGGGCTCGCCCCGCCCGGCGTCAACACGATCTCGCTGTATCCGTTCGAAGGCCTATATCCGTCGAAGTCTCTTGAAGTTATGGCAATCTCATTCGAACGCTTTGTTCACCTTGACAAATTGGTTATCTCTGGTATACTCGTCGGCGTAGAAAACCACGTCTTGGTAGCGCCGGCTCGTCCTGAGGTACGAAGGGCACCCCTGCCGGCGTTTTTGCTTCTAACCCGTTTAGAATGACATTCTTGCACAATGTGTATAGATAACCGCCCTAGAATCACATCCTTACACAAAAATGGGGAGGGGGTGGGTTCCTCCTTGCTATACTGACCCCACTCACATGATTCCGCAGTCCTACCAACTCCGCGACCTCACCATCCGCCCAGGCACCATCCTCGCCCCCATGGCCGGAGTCACCGATACGCTCTTCCGCCGCGTCATCCGCGGCCTCGGCGGCTGCGGCCTCCTCATGACCGAGTTCACGAGTTCCGAAGGCATCACCCGCAGCGCCAAAAAGACCCTGCGCTATCTGTACTTCCAGGAAGACGAGCACCCCATCACCGCGCAACTCTTCGGCGCCAGCCCGCAAGTCATGGCCGACGCAGCCCGCATGGTCGAAGACCTCGGCTACGACGCCGTGGACATCAATCTCGGCTGCCCCGCCAAGAAAGTTGTGAAGTGCGGCGGCTCCGGTCTGCTTCGTGACTTCCCGCTCCTGCTCGAAATCTTCAAGTCCGTCCGCGCCGCCGTCAAAATCCCGCTCACGATCAAAGTCCGCGCCGGCTGGGACGAAAATTCCATCGTAGCCGTCGACGTCGCCAAAATGGCGCAGGAAGAAGGCATCGAGGCCATCGCCGTCCACCCGCGCACCCGTACCCAAGGCTACAGCGGCGCCGCCGACTGGAATCTCATCGCTGCTGTGAAGCAGGCCGTCCGCATTGCCGTCATCGGCAATGGCGACATCAACTCGCCCGAAGATGCCGAGCGTATCGTGGCGGTAACCAACTGCGACGCCGTGATGATCGGCCGCGCCGCCGCCACTAACCCTTGGATTTTCCGCCAGATGCAGCAATACGCCACCACCGGACGCTACGACCAACCCAGCGAATCCGACCGCGCTCAGTTACTTTCTGGCTATTTCCAGCAAATTACCGCTGCCAACCTCCCCGATGGCCTTGGCAAAATGAAGCAGTTCGCTTGCTGGTTTACGCATGGCGTGGGGAACGGCAGCGAACTCCGTCGCATCGTGCACGAGGCACGCACGCAACAGGAAGTCCTCGACCATGTCGAGCACTTCTTCGCGCATCCCGCTGCCGCCGCGCACGCCGCCATCTCTGCGACTTCGGGCCCCTCTATCTCCCACGCAAACAATTAATTCGTCACGCGTCGATCATTTGTCTGCGCAACGTGACCCGAATCGACTCTGTCTGCCGCAGCTCAACCTCGGCACAGGCAAATTCGTGTAGGGGACAGCATGCTGTGCCCCATCTCGGCAAGATGTCGGCCATTTGCTTTCGTGGTTGCCGTCCCTCGCGGCAAAAGAAAGGACGAGGTCCCAGATGATTCAGGAAGTCAGCACCGGCGGAACACTATCCACAACGCGCCCCCGCGCCGAGCGCCGCATTGCCGTGCGCCTGCCCATCACCGTGCGCGGCCGTGATATTGCAGGCGTCACCTTTGAAGAGGTCACTTCCAGCGAAAATCTCTGCCGTGGCGGTGCCGCCTTCAAGACGCGCTTCGACGTAGCCGTCGGCATGGACCTCGACATCTCCATCCCGCTCTCGCAAACTGGCGCGCGACGCAAGACGAAAGAAGACGACTTCGCCGCCCAAGGCCGCGTCGTCCACGTCCGCGACGCCGAAACCGGCGAACGCCTCGTCGGCGTACAATTCACCAACAACCGCTTCCGCCGCCTCTTCGTTCCCGAAACCGCCGCCTAAAATCACAAGTAGTCTTGTCGTTTCGATCGGAGCGAGCCAACACCGTTCCATCGAGATCGCTCCTGCTTGCCTTGAGCGCTAGTGCGAACGCGTCTACTTTGCGAAGTCGGAGAACTTTGCTCAACACAAGGGTTTGGCTGGATTGACTTTGTGAACCGACGTGGCTAGTGTCGGAAGGCTTCGGAGTTTGCCCGGTTGGGCGCAATAAAATTCAATTTTGGGACGAGAAACGACGGATATGGCGCCACAGGATACGGCTTCCACGCAGAACGCTGCTCCAAAAAAAGTGCGCAAGGCGGTGTTGCCCGCCGCAGGACTAGGCACCCGATTTTTGCCGGCTACGAAAGC
>DATAMU010000812.1:0-2357 GCA_036266605.1 Candidatus Acidiferrum sp.
CGAAGGCGAACTCGCCATCGTCATCGGCAAAACCTGCTCGCATCTCAGCGACAACGACAATCCGCTGTCATACGTCTTCGGCTACACCTGCGCGAACGACGTCACGGCGCGCGATTTGCAAAAAGCCGATGTCCAGTTCACGCGCGCGAAGGGCTTCGACACGTTTTGCCCCATCGGCCCGTACATCGAAACCGAAGTTGATCCCGCCAATGTTATCGTCGAAACGCGCGTCAATGGTGACCTGCGCCAATCCGGCAGCACTTCGCTCATGATCTATCCCTGCGCGTTCCTTATCCGCTGGATCTCTCGCATGATGACGCTGCTCCCCGGCGACATCATTTCCACGGGCACACCCTCCGGCGTGGGTCCGCTTGTCAACAAAGACACCGTCGAGGTTTCCGTGACCGGAATCGGAGTGTTGCGTAATCCGGTGCATGCCGCGCAAGCGTAACTCCCCCTCCTTCGCCCTTTCGGTAAAATATTCAAACGTGAAGAGATTCCGACGGTGGAGTCTCTCCTGCTTGCGACTCCATTGAATCTGAGTCGCCACAGGCGTGGTTCGCTTGTCAGCTGATTTCGATCAGCCATGGGAGTTCGCTTGTTGCTTCTCGTATTCGCCGATCTGAAAGTTGCCGTGGGAATGATTGCTGCCGCGATCGCCGCTATCGCGATGGTTGCGTATGCATTCTTTCGTCCATCCGAGCCGCCAGAAAACCTCGAGCGCAAACGCCGTCTTCAGCTCAATCAAATCGGTCGCATCGCCGAAGGCCAGGTCGTCGATGTCGTCGAGCACCCACCCGAAGAGCCTCCGAAATCGAAAGGCCTATTCGGTTCGCGCGCGCCTGTCGTCGTGGACAATCGCCCGCGTCATCTCGTTTCTTACAGCTACGCGATCTCCGGCGTGACCTATCACACCGCGCAAGACATCACGGGCCTCGAAAGCCAGATCAAATTCGAACGCCTCGTCACCGGCCAGCCCGCCAGCATCAAGTACGACCCTTCCAACCCCACCGACTCCATCATCGTTGCCGACGATTGGTCTGGCCTCCGCTAGCCTCGACCTCACTCTTGGCCTGCGCTATTCTTCTATCGGCGTCCCGAACCCCTCAATCCTTGCCATGAAAAAGATCCTCGCCTCCATCATCACCGTTACGCTGATCATTGCGATGACGCTTGCCGCGATGTTCACGCTCGTGAGCGCGACTGTCTACGTCACCGCCATCCCGTCTCCCGCGCAACGCGCGGCGGCGGTCGGGGCAGAAATAGTACTCGGCGTAGTGCTCCTTCTCGGCACGACCTGGCTTGCCACGCATCTCGCCGTCCGCATCTTTCACCACGACGAACCTGTCGATCCCGGAGCGCCTCTTGTCTGATCCAAAATCTGCTGCGTCAGCCGCTGCCGCGAAACACAAAGACCGCATGGACGATTTGCGCCGTCTCAGCGCCGAGGCTGAAGCGGGCGGCGGCCCCGAGCGTCGCGAGCGCGAACACAAAGCCGGAAAACTCACCGCGCGCGAACGCATCGATCTGCTGCTCGATGAAGGGACATTCGAAGAGCTCGACAAATTTGTCCGCCATCGTTGCGTCGATTTCGAGATGGAAAAGCAGCGACCCGCGGGCGATGGCTTTGTCACCGGCTTCGGCCGCATCGACGGCCGCCTCGTCTACGTGTTCGCGCAAGATTTCACTGTGTTCGGCGGCTCGCTCTCCGAGGCTAACGCGCTGAAAATTTGCAAGATCATGGACCTCGCCATGCGCGCTGGCGCTCCCGTCATCGGACTCAACGATTCCGGAGGCGCACGCATCCAGGAAGGCGTCGCGTCGCTCGCGGGCTACGCGGATATTTTTTTGCGCAACACACTCGCCAGCGGCGTCGTCCCGCAAATCAGCGCCATCATGGGCCCGTGTGCGGGCGGCGCCGTCTACTCGCCTGCCATCACCGATTTCATTTTTATGACGCGCGAGACTTCGTACATGTTCGTCACCGGTCCCGACGTCATCAAGACCGTCACGCACGAAGAAGTCACCAAGCAGGAGCTCGGCGGCGCGATGACACACAACGCCACGAGCGGCGTCGCGCATTTTGTGTCCGCCGGTGACGCCGATTGCCTCGCCATGATTCGCGAACTGATGAGTTTTCTTCCCTCCAACAATCTCGAAGATCCGCCGCGCCGCGCGTCATCCGATCCGATCGATCGTCGCGACGAGGCCCTCAACACGCTCGTCCCCGAAAACGCGCAGCAGCCCTACGACATCAAAGACGCGATTCACTCGGTCATCGATGACGGCTACTTCTTCGAAGTCCACGAACACTTTGCTAAAAATATCGTCGTCGGCTTCGCTCGCTTTGACGGGCG
>DATAMU010000813.1:0-5977 GCA_036266605.1 Candidatus Acidiferrum sp.
ATCGCTGAAAATTTCGGAGTGAACGCGAAACGCAGCGCCGCTCGCGCGTCTCCGGTTAGCAAAGCATACGTCGCCAATACGACGAGCAAGACTAGCAGCAGCGGCCCGCGAATTTTCGTGGCGACTTCGATTCCGCCGCGCAATCCGCCCGCCGAGATCACGAAGACCAAAACCAAAAACGCGACGTGCCACGCCCCCATCTCGAGCGGGCTCGCAAGAAATCCGCGCCACAAGTGCGCGACCTCTGGCCGGCTCATCCCCACCAACGCGCCGCTCGCGCATTTCCACGAATACGCGAGCACCCATCCGGCCACCACCGTATACGTGGACATCAAGGCGAATACCGCGATCGTCCCGAGAACGCCAATCACATTCCAGCGCGTGCTGAGCCCCGACTCCACTGCGACCACTCCCGCAGCTTCCGGCGGATTCCGGTGCGAGCGCCGCCCGATCAAAAATTCTGCGGCAAGCAACGGCGTGGCAATCAGCAGACACGCGATCGTGAAAACAAACAGAAACGCACTGCCGCCGCTCGAACCGACCTGATACGGCAATCGCCAGATGCTGCCGAGCCCCACCGCAGCGCCGACCGTCGCGAGATAAAACGCCGGGCGCGACGACCACAACGAGACAGAATTTTTTCCAGTCGAAGGCATTTGGGCAGAAAGTGTTGCCCATTATATCGAGTGCGCGGTTGGGGTGCCGCACCCTCAGTTTGTAGAGGGTGCGGATTTAAATGTAACGGTGCCCAGAACGTACGATGGGCTGTAAGCGCTCGCTGACGTCTTCCATGCGCGCCGAAAACGAAACGACGCAAGGAACTTGCGAATCCTCGCGCCGTTAACATCATCGACCGAAGCGCCGCGCAGTCGCGCGACGCTCCAGCAACCAGTCACCAGTTACCGATCACTGTCACAACTTCATCTCGCCGCTGCGCTGGTCTTTGCCGCAATAAACTCCAGCAAATCCGCGTTGATCTGCTCGGCGTGCGTCGTCGGCATCCCGTGCGGAAATCCCGGATACGTCTTCAGCGTCCCGTTCTTCACCAACTTGATCGTGTGCGCACCGCTGGCCTCGAACGGGCAAATCTGATCGTCGAGCCCGTGCATCACCAGCACCGGCACATCAATGCTCTTCAAATCCGCAAAGAAGTCGGTCTCCGACAGCACGCGCACGCACTTGTACTGCGCTTGGGCGCTGCCCATCATTCCCTGCCGCCACCAGTTGTCGCGAATACCCTGCGAAATCTTCGCGCCCGGCCGGTTGAAGCCGTAAAACGGCATCGTGATGTCCTGATAGAACTGCGATCGGTGAAATGCAGTGCCGTCGCGCAACCCGTCGAACACTTCCAGAGGCAGGCCGTCCGGATTTTCCTTCGACTTCAGCAGCTTCGGCGGAATCGAGCTGATCAGCACCGCTTTCGCGACGCGGCCCTTGCCAAACTTCGCGACGTACCGGGTCACTTCACCGCCGCCCGTCGAATGCCCGATGTGCACAGCATCCTTCAGGTCGAGCGCCTGTACCACGGCGTCCGCGTCGGCGGCGTACGTGTCCATGTCGTGCCCTTTGTCCGTTTGTGTTGAACGCCCGTGCCCGCGCCGGTCATGCGCAATGACCCGGTAGCCCTTCGCCAGGAAGAACATCATCTGCGAATCCCAATCGTCCGCAGACAACGGCCATCCGTGGTGGAAAAACAGCGGCTGCCCCTTGCCCCAATCTTTGTAAAAGATCTCGATTCCATCTTTCGTAGTCACAAAAGCCATCGGTAGCCCTCCTCAAATGAAAACCCAGTTTGCCGCGCGCCCTCAGACCTGCATCGTTCACGCCTGTCACCTCCAGGCAGTCAGCGAGCTACGCGGCATCAGATTCGATAGATGCCGCCATCCACATAGTTGATGTGTGTTTATTCGTTTCGCGAAGGTCGAGGGAGCCGACGCTCCGAGCAGAGCAACACCGTCAGACGGTCAGTCACCGAAAATGCGGCGTCGCGGCTCCGCTTCTGCGATACTAGAGCAGCAGGACAATCCTCTTCTCCCCGCGCCTTCGCCTGCAGACTCGAGGAAACCTATGACAACGACGTTCCAAAAACGCCAAAAGGAACACAAGCGGCTCGAAAAGCAAAAAGCCAAAGCCGAAGTACGCCGCAACAAATCCATCGCCCGCCGCGAACAACAAGAACAGGGCAAAGCCACCGCCGACTCCAACGCCCACGCCGCCACCGTGACCGACGACAACGGCCACGACATCGAAAATCCGACTTAACTCCGAACTCGAACGACAGGCTTGCCCTCGGACATCGCCCGCGCTCCCTTCACAACAACGCTATAGCTAGTGGCTTCACCGTGCGAATTTGATGTCTCACTGCAGCTTCGCGTATTCCGCCATGGCTTGCTTCAGTAGGGGAATATCGGGATCAGCGTCTTTCCAGTCTGAAAAAAACAATTGATATTCATTTTTCTCTTCGGCGTTCCTGTGTTCGAGCCCGTATGCCCGTGCCAAACCCAGATGGGCCAGCGTATACAGCACCGGCGTTGTCGTCAGGCCTCGGTGATTCAATATCTTTCGATACTCCTCTGCGGCATGGGGGCCGTCGTGAAGATCCAGATACGCCTGGGCGTGCACGGTCATGACCGGCCCACCGAATGGCGACAACTCATACTTGGCGCCCGGCTCGACGTCGCGAAGAGCTTGCGTCGGATCATGGTGGTACAGGCTGAGAGCGCCGCGCGCCCGCGGAATGTCGATACCGTGCAGCAACGTGTCGGAAGGCAGTTCCTTGTCGAGGTCGCTGATGAATTTCTTCACCTGGCGATCGTCACCGAGCCGAGCGAACACGTACGCCGCGCCGGTTTCTACTCCTCGATTTCGCGTCCCAGCAAGAAGCTCGTTCATTTCGTGCTGCGCCTTGGCTGCGAACCCGACTTCGACTTCGCATACCGCTTCGCGCGCAAGAATGACTCCGCGGAATTCGTCTGGCTGACGGGTACGAGCAGCGTTGGCTCCGTGCGTGAAAGCCTGCTGCGCTTCGTGGATCTTGCCTCGCCGGCACAAGTCTTCTCCGTACCATTCGTAAAGGTCGGCCTCCTCGAGCTTGCCTTCATAGCGGTCGAGATCGTGTTTTGCGGCCGCCTCATCGCCATGAAGCAACGCCAGTTGCAAATCGAGGATATGCGCGCCGCTGAAATCCAGTTGCTGCGACGTGGCTCTCTCGAGAACGGATCGAGCCTCGTCGAGTCGATTCAACGCAATATCTGCGTTGGCCAGATTGTCGATGCTGTAGACGTCTTTGGGATCGTTGGTCAGCCCAATGACGGCCTGCTGAACCGCATTTTCATACTTGCCAACCAGAAAATAATTGAAGGACAAGTTGTCGCGAGCGATGTTGTCCCGGGGATATTTCTGAATCCATTCTTCGTAGACAGGTATTGCTTGCGTGTAATCCTTTTTGAAGAAACCGTAGTAGTCCGCGAGGATGTTGTAGCGCTCATGGCCGCTCGCGCGGTCCTTGAGCTCGAACGCTTTTTGAAAGTCGGCAAACGCTGCCTTCTCGTTCCCAATATTGCTTTGCGTTGTCGCCAGTTCGGCCCAGGCCATGGCGAAATCCGGATCGAGTTCGACGGCGTGCTGATAGTGCGGCAGCGATCCTTGCTGATCGTATTTCGCAAGCGCAGCATGACCGAGGCTGAATTCCCTCAGCGCATCGAGAGACGTTGTCGTGGCCTGCTCCAGCGGCGTCGGTAATTTCTGTGGCGACGAAGTTGGATCTCCCAATTTTTGTTGCAGCTCGGTCGCCGCTTGTTCGAGTGACTTCAGAATCTGCTCTTTGCTTCCGGCTTCGGCCTGGGCGCGTGCCAGCGCATCCTCGCTCTGCGCGTTGATCGCTTCCAGGGTGATCACGTAGTGTGTTCCGAAGTTCGCGATCGATCCAACGAGCATCGTCGTAATTCCTTCGCGGACGCAAATTTCGTGTGCCACTTCTCGTGTCAGCCGTTCTTCGGGCGGCCTGCCCATGAACCGCAGCGCTTGCTGGATGCGCGAACCTGGCACGATGTTGATATAGGGAGACCTCTCCAACTGAAGTGCCACTGCTTCCTTTAAGGCTCCGTCGAATTCGGCGTCTCCCGTGCTGTTTTCAAAATCAGCGAGCACGATCGAGTCTTTATCTGTGAGTGCGTGGACCCTTTGAGAAAAGAAGTACCAGCCGCCTGCCCATATTGCGGCGACGATCGCCAAGGCTCCGGCGTACTTCACCCACGCTCGCGATACTTGCGGGGCGATCGACGAGCCCGTCGGCTGACTCCCCGACGGCGCTGCGGGTTCGGATGGCGCGACGGCCAGTCTTCCCGATTGCAAGTCGCGCTTCAGTCGTTGCAAGTCTGCGCGCACCTCGGCAGCGCTCTGGTAACGGAAATTGCGATCCTTCTCGAGGCACTTGTGCATCACGCGTTCAAGATCGACGGGCAGATCGGGATTGAGCCGCAGCGCGTCAACGGGGATGCGATGCAGGATCGCATCCGTCACACTGCCGGACGTACTGCCTCGAAAGGGCAAAACCCTCGTCGCCATCTCGTACAGCACGATGCCGAACGAAAACAGGTCGGTGCGCGCGTCCAGGTCGTCACCGCGCACCTGCTCCGGTGACATATACGACGTCGTGCCAACGGTGGCTCCGGGACTGGTCAGCAACTCCTCGTCGGTCACGGTAGGAAGTTCTGACGCAGGCACCGCTGCGTGTGCGGGAACTACCTTCGCCAAACCGAAGTCGAGGATTTTCGCGTGTTCCCGATCTGTAACAAAAATGTTGGCGGGTTTGATGTCGCGGTGAACGATGCCCTTGCAGTGAGCGGCATCGAGGGCGTCCGTGATCTCGATGGCGAGGTCCAGGACTTCGTCGATGCTCAACGGCTTCGCTTGAATCCGGCGCCTCAGGGTCTGGCCCTGAAGAAACTCCATGGCGATGAAAACCCGGCCCTCTTGCTCGCCGATGTCGTGGATCGTGCAGATGTTTGGGTGGCTTAGAGCCGAGGCCGCCTTCGCTTCCCTGCGAAATCGTTCGAGCGCCTGACGGTCTCCGTCCATATCGTCAGGCAACAACTTGAGCGCGACAAAGCGGCTGAGGCGCGTGTCCTCGGCCTTATACACCACTCCCATGCCGCCACGGCCGAGGTGCTCGAGAAAGCGGTAATGCGAGATGGTTTGCCCCAGGAGTGGGTCGGGACGATCCATATCGGCGCATCTTAAGTTGCCCCCGGCGCCAAGTCAACGAAGCTGCAAATGACCCTCAAAGTAAAAGCGATCGCGAGCGATTTATCTCTGAGACGGCTCCATGTTGTAGTAGAACCAAGTGCGTAGCTCGATAAGACGGGACCCTAACGCAAATTGCACAAACAACAGTCAACGCGGCATATAAAATCCATGTTACTCGTCACGGCGTTTGTTTGCCTCGCCGCGCTACCAAACCAGACGTATGGCGAACAAGCCACAGTACCCTCCAACCGTCAATCCAACCCGCATGCGAATCACGGAAACGTCGATTTTGTTGCCGCGCGAAAGGCATTCGTACGAGAGCTAGACGTCGTCGCTGTCCAGTCGAAGGTGAAGAAAATCTACGTCTCGGACTTCACCGACGAGTCAGGCAAATTCTCATTTTTGGGTCGATTCTACGCGGCCACGTTCGCCGGGATGCTCGACGAAGGCTCAATGGGCTTCGCCGTCATTGATCGCGCTGAGGTTCGGCGCCGCCTAGGCGAGAGCGGCCCAGCAAATCAGCATTCGGTGGATCCGGACGCCATCGCAACGCTTGTGTCGGAGATGGGCGCCGACGCAATTGTGTTGGGCACAACTGTTATGAACGGGAACGCGGTTACCCTAAACGTCGTCGTGCGCACGCAGACAGGCAAAGAGTTGGCCAAGCTGCGCTACGAGGAAAACTTGAACGGCGTTCTCCGCGCGGACCTTGAAGAGAGCCACTCAGGAA
>DATAMU010000814.1:0-3640 GCA_036266605.1 Candidatus Acidiferrum sp.
GATTGAGAGAGTTTACGGCACCGAGGAGTTGCCTTCGCTCGGTCTGCCAACACCTGCGGAATCGGATCAGGCGCCGGATCTGGTTTTGGCGGGGAAGCCGGACTATGCGTTCTCGGGGCATGTGGCGAAATCGTACATCACGGACGCTAGCGGTGGGACGCACGGATTTTTGAATTCCGATCCGCAGATGCAGGCGATTTTTATGGCGTGGGGAGCGGGCGTGCCGAAGGGAGCGCAGCTTGGAGCGATTACGAACCGTGAGGTTGCGCCGACGATTGCGAAGATTTTGGGGATTGAATTGAAGTCGGCGAAGGCGCCGGTGCTGCCAAATTTTGGAAATTAGCGCGACGCAGAACGCCGAGAGTGAAGGTAGGTCACGTAGATTGCTGCCGCGCCAGTCATGGCAAAGATCGCGATGAGTTTCCAGGCGAGATCGTAGTTGTGATGGGTGTCGAACATGTGGCCGACGAACCAAGGGCCGGCCCACTGTCCCACCGAATAGCCCATGATGATCAGGGCAAGAATTTTTCCGAGCGACGCGGTGCCGAAATTTTCGGAGACGACGAGCGGGATGAGCATGTAATCGGCGCCCATCGAGAAGCCGAAGAGCGAGGCGAATGCCCATAAGGCGGCGGTGGATTGCGGATAGGCGAGAAGAAGGACCGACGCGCCGATCAGGAAGTAGAAAATCGCCATGATGAAAGATTTGGAGAAGCGGTCGGCGATGTAGCCGACGACGACACGGCCGCCCAGGCTGGCTGTGAGCAGAATGCTCAGATAGCGCGACGCGACTGTCGCGGAGTAGCCGGAATCTTTCAGAAACAAGATGAAATGCTGGATGACGGCGCCGATGGCGCCGATCGCTAACGTTGAGCCGAGAAGAATCAGCCAGAACGGCGTGGTTCGAATCGCGCGCGCCACTCCGGCCGAAGCTGCCGTCGGAAGTGTGGACTTGTTCTCGCCTGACGATTCGCCGAATTGTTTTGGATCGATGCCGCGGTCGGATGGGTTCGAACGCGTGATCCACAATCCGGTCGGGACGAGAACGAGGGCGATGGCGGCGCCGATGAGTTCGAGGGCGAGGCGCCAGCCGAACGAGCGGGAGAGATAGTTCACTAGAATCGGAGCGACCACTCCGCCGAGACCGAGACCGAGATAAGCGTAGCCCATGGCTTGGCCGCGGCGGCGTTCGAACCAGCGCGCGACCAACACTTGATTGGCGATTGGGCCGGCGAAGACGTAGCCGATGACTTCGACGATGCAGAGGAGTTCGAATTGCCAGAACGCGGTGATTCGGCTCATCAGAATGAGTGAGCCGGAAACGAGCGCGACGCCGGCCAAAATGACTGTGCGCGCGCCGATGCGGTCGATCAGCGCGCCAGCGATGATTCCAAACGGAAGTCCTGCGAAAAGGAAGCCGAGAAGAAATCCCTGGGTGAGCTGGGCGCGGGTGAAGTGAAGATCCTGGATGAAGTAGGGATAGAAGGCCGGGAAGCCGTAGAAGATGATGCCGACGACGAGGAAAAGATTGAGGAAGGCGGCGAGGACGATCCACCAACCGTAATAAGTGCCGCTGCCGGTGTGAGATGTCGAGTTGATGGATTGCATCGAGTGGGCGGGTTCCGTCGGGTCGGGTGAGTTGGTCACGAGCAGCGAAGCTTAACCTGAGCGGCGCAGAAATTTCATCCAAATTCCGGGCCGAGAATGGCGCAGAGTGATTCTGGTTGGCCGGGATGCGAATTCGGCCCGCGGTACATGCGCGTTAGCGGGCGAACCGGGGCGAATCCGCTTTCGCGCAGGAGTTCGCCTGCGATGCGGCTGGATTTTAATGCATCGACGATGACGGTGTCGCGGGAAGAGCGCTGCAAAAATCGCGAAAGCAAAGTTCGCGCGGTGTCGTCGTCTCGCGCCATCCATGCGCCCATGTGGTCGGCGAAGAGGCCGCGGCGTCCGAATGCGTAGCCGGACAATTTGCTGTCAGTCTGCGCGACGAGTGTCAGGTCTTGGGCGCGCTCAAAGTACGAGCAGAGCAAGGCGCTGCGGTCTGCTCCAAATGCTTGGCGATCGAAATCGAATACTTGAGACAAGGATTCTCGCGACGCCCTAGAAACCTCGCTGCTGGCTGCTTCCGGCGCGGTTCGCTTCAGAACCCAGCGATCAATCTCGTACTCAGTGACGAAGCCCATTTTTTCGTAGAGCGGCTTTCCGGCGGGAGTCGCGTCGAGCTTGAGCGTTGGGATACCGGCGCCGTCCAAATATTCGACCGCTCGTTGCAAGAGCGTGGTGCCGATACCTCGATTTCTGTGATCTGGATCGACCAAAACCATTCCGACCCACGCGAATTTGTCTTCATATGGAATCGTGGCAGAGGTTCCCACGATCGTAGCGCCTTCTTCCATCACGAAGCATCCGGTAGGGCTGGCGGCGAGAAATCTTTCCCAATCTGCGGCGGTCTGATTCCAACCGGTGATGGTGTTGAGCCGAACCCCGCCCGGAATGTCTTGCTGCGTCATTGTACGAAGGCGCATGAATCCTCGCGTCAGAATGAATCGCCAGCATACCGGAATCCGGGCGACTCTCGTCGTGGCTTTGAGTACAATTCTTTCCATCCAAATTTTACTGGCGGGCGAAACACACCAAGCAAAGTCCACATGCCAACTGACCTCAAATCGATCCGCGACGAAGCGCATCTTGAAGAACTGCTGAGCGAGCCGACCGAAGGCGTCGTTCGAACGATGCGAGAGATGCAGGGCGACATCATCGTGCTTGGTGTCGCGGGCAAGATGGGCCCGACGCTCGCGAGGATGGCGAAGCGGGCTTCCGACGCGGCCGACGTGAAACGCCGCGTGATCGGCGCTTCACGATTTTCGTCGCCCGAACTCGAAGAGCGACTCGCGAAATGGGGAGTCGAAACGATTCGCTGCGACCTGCTCGATCGTGAAGCGCTCGCGGCGTTGCCGGACGCGCCCAACGTCGTCTATATGGCGGGAATGAAGTTCGGTTCGACGGGGCAAGAGTGGCGCACGTGGGCGATGAATGTGTATTTGCCGGGGCTTGTCGCGGAGCGCTATCGCAATAGCCGCATCGCGGTCTTCTCGACGGGCAACGTGTACGGGCTTTGTCCGGTGTCGCGCGGCGGATCGTGCGAAGGCGACGATCTCAATCCAGCCGGCGAGTATGCGATGAGTTGTCTCGGGCGCGAACGCATCTTTGAGCACTTCAGCCGAGTGAACGGCACGAGAATGACGATTATTCGGCTGAACTACGCCACCGAAATGCGCTATGGAGTATTGGTCGATATCGCGCAGAGAGTTTTCTCGGGCAAGCCGGTTTCGGTTTCGATGGGCTATCTAAATACGATTTGGCAGCGCGATGCATCGGCAATGAGTCTCGAGTCGCTCGCACATGCGACGTCGCCGCCGAACGTTTTGAATGTCACCGGTTCCGAGATTCTTAGCGTTCGAAAACTCGCCGAGGAGTTCGGGGTCAGGCTAGGTAAGACGCCGACGTTTGAAGGTAAGGAATCGAGCGACGCGTTGCTCAACGACTCCCGCAAAGCGTTCGCGCTATTCGGAAAGCCGCCCGTCGCCACCGAACAAATGCTCGACTGGATTGCGGACTGGGTTGCGCGAGGCGGAGC
>DATAMU010000815.1:0-4747 GCA_036266605.1 Candidatus Acidiferrum sp.
TTCGACCAGCCGCGCCAAATTCTTCTCGATACCCTTCAACCCCTTATCGACGACTTCCGGTGACACTTCTCGCACCACCGTCTCAAATCCCGCCGCCGCGCAAACTTGCGCAATCCCCGACCCCATCAACCCACACCCGACCACTCCCACTTTCTTGATCGCCATGTCTAAGCTTGTCCTCGCAATCTGACTCTGTGAACTCTGCGCACTCTGTGGTGAATCCCTCTTCGCTTTCTTAATTCACGCTCTCCACCACCATCGCAATTCCCTGCCCCCCGCCAATGCAAGCCGTCGCCAACCCGTACCGCAATCCGTTCCGCCGCAATTCGTTCAACAACGTAATCACAAGCCGCGTCCCCGACGCCGCCAGCGGATGCCCTAGCGCAATTGCCCCGCCGTTCACATTCGTCTTATCGCGATTCAATCCCAAAACCTTCTCCACTGCCAAATACTGCGCCGCAAACGCCTCATTCACTTCCACGCGATCCATCTGCTCCAGCGTTAATCCCGCCAATTTGAGCGCGCGTTGCGACGACGGCACCGGCCCGATCCCCATGATGCTCGGATCGACGCCCGCCGTGGCCCACGACACAATCCTTCCGATCGGCTTCAGCCCGCGATCCTTCGCAATTTTCTCGCGCGTCACCACAACCGCCGCTGCGCCGTCCACAATCCCGCTCGCATTTCCCGCCGTGACAATTCCGTCCTTCTTGAACGACGGCGGCAGCTTCTCCAAAATTTCCATCGTCGTTTCCGGCCGCCGGTGATCGTCTTCGCTCACCGTGATCACTTTTTTCCCCTGCTTTACTTCCACCGAAACCAACTCTTCGCGAATCCGGCAGGCCTTGTACGCCGCATCCGCCGCTTGTTGCGAACGCAACGCGTACGCATCCGCATCTTTGCGCGTGATTCCCTGCTGCTCCGCCAATTTCTCCGCGGTCATCGCCATCGGCAATCCGCAAAACGAATCCGTAAGCCCCGCCATCAACGTATCTTCCAGCGCGCCACCGCCGAGCTTCAGTCCATTGCGCGCGCCGCGAATCACAAACGGCGCCTGCGTCATGTTCTCCATGCCGCCTGCCAGCACCATCGCCGCTTCGCCCAGCAAAATCCGCTGCGCACCTTGCGTGATCGCCTCGATGCCAGAGCCGCACAAGCGATTCACCGTGACCGCCGGCGTCTCTACTTTCAGTCCCGCTTTCAATCCCACGTGTCGCGCACCATACAAAGCGTCTGCGCTCGTCTGCATCACGTTTCCAAAAATTGCGTGATCGAAATCCGCCGCATCCACTCCCGATCGCTTGATCGCTTCTTTCGAGGCCACCGCCGCCAAATCAATCGCCGACACATCCGAAAACGACCCCGTATAGCGCGCCATCGGCGTCCGCGCCCCAGCCACAATCACCACATCCGTAGGAAACATCGTCTTAGCCCCTTATCTTTCTGCCCCAAATCCAAAGTATTCCAGACCTACAAATAAAAAATGCGTTGTCATCCTGAGCGAAGCGAAGGATCTAACTGATCCCAATCACCGAGCGAAACAACAACCTCAGTCGCCAGCCGCTCGCTTGTTCTCGCTTTCGACTTTCAACCGTCGACTGTCAACTTCTTTCTTCAAATCTTCGGGCTCTCCAGCACCACAATCGTATCCCCGCCCGCCTTCCGCGCCTCTTCCGCTGAACTCTCCGCGCGATTGATCAAATCCGTGACGATATCTTCATTCTCGTAATCCGGCTTCGCCACCGCTTCCACAATCCCCGCACTCAGCGTCACCTGCGTCGAGTCCCAAGGCGGCCGCACACCCGACGCCGCGCGCCGCAGCTTCTCCGCCAAATTCTCTGCGCCCTGCAAAGTCGTATCCGGCAAGATAAACGCCAGCGACCACGACGAATACTTCACCGCAACGTCGTTCTGCCGCACGATCGGCTGCAGCGACCGCGCCAGCTGCTCCAAAAATCTTTCCACTGGCGACTCGCCATGCTGCCGCAAAATATCCGCGCCGCGATCGATCTGCAAAATCGCCAGCGCCAGCGGTGTTCCTTGGGTCCGCGAACGCTCCGCCTCGGTCAGCAAACAACTCTGATACGAACTGCGGCTCAGCAGTCCCGTGCGCTCGTCCGAAACGCCCATGCGCCGCACCAGCGAACGTAATCGCGTGTGGCTCACGCTCATCAACATCTGGTCGCCAATCGCCTGCAAAAAGTACGCTTCGTTCGGCTTCCATTTGTGTTCCGCCGAATGCCCGACGATCAGCATTCCGCCAGCAATCTGTGTCTCTTTGTCGGTGATCATCACACCGAGCGCGGTCTCGAGTCCCAACTCGCCCAGAATCGGCGCATCCGCCGCATTCACCGTCAACCCGCCTAACTCATCCGGTTCCGCTTTTTCCATCTGGGCCAGCAGCAACACAACCTGCGCTCCCGGCGCCGTCTTTAATCCCTGCCCGCAATATTCCGCCGCAAGCTCCGGCGGCCGCCCCGGCGTACCAATCACGGCCAACGCTCGCGCCGCACGCAAATATCCGCCCACCTCATTCACCGCGGTGTTCAACATCGCCCGCGGGGTCTGCTGCCGGAAAATCTTCTGATTGATCTCCGAAATCTTCGACAAATCGCGCAGCGTGTCGGCCGTGTAAGTTCCCGTCTTGTTGGGCGATCCTGAAGGTAGCGACTCCTGCCGCGGCGGTTCCAGCGCTTGCACTGGAGGCGGCGGTGGTGGAGGCGCTGCCTGTGGTGGCGCCGCCGGTTTCGCTTTCGGCGCTCCTTCGGGCCACCAATTCGCCAATTCATACAAATTCCGAAGCCGCGGATATCGCTCTTCCTCGCCCGGGAACATGGCCGCGATTTTTTGCAGCCGCTCCATCGCCTTCGCTTGCAGCGAGTACTGCAAAAAGATCTCTGTCTGCACGATCAAATCTTCCAGCGCCTGCATCTTCTTCGCTTCGTCACCGGGCGCGGAGCCTCCGGAATCACTAGGGGCCGGGCGTGCGGGTTGCGCCGCGGCCGATCCCATTCCGCTGGTTCCCGCGATGCGTCCGGAAATGTGCTTGAAGAAACCGTCGTCCGCTCGGCCCTTCAACAACGCAATCCGCTCCTGATTGCGATGATCGTATGCGTCGATGTCGAGCAGCTTTTCAACGGTGTCGCACGCCTTCGGAATATTTCCCGACGCCAGATGCGCATCGAACAGCCGGATCAAAATCTCGAAATACTGTGTTTCGCGGTTCAGCTCGTTGTAAAGCTGCGCCCAGAACTCGATGACCGGGAGCGAATCCGTATGCTTCGCTCCGATGCCATCCATCTGCACCGCAAATTCATTCTGCTTTTTGTCGGCAAACATCCGCCGCTTCAGTGTGTTCAAAACTTCGACGGCTTTGCCTTCCTGCCCCATCGCCACGTAGCCATCGACAAGCTCAAACAGCCGCGTAATTCCTTCGTTCTTCTCCCGCAGCAATCCTTCCAGCACCACGCGCGCCCGATCGAGCTGTCCCGAAGACATCAGCGCATCGGCATAGGTATCGAGAAATGTCGCGTCCTTCTCATTCGCCGCAAACGGCTCCAGAAGCGCCGCCGCGGTCGCAGCGTCTCCCGATTTCAAAGTCGCATCCGCATACAGAAGCGCGACGCCGCGCTCGTGTGGGGCCAGCTTGTACGCGCGTCCTAAAAAGTCCAGCGCTTCCGCCGTAGCTCCGGTTGCCGACGCAAGCTGCCCCGTTCGCAAATAGGCACGCGCCGCCAGCGCCGTCTTCTTCAATTTCTCTGCGGCTTCCGCCAGCCTCAGTTGTCGTTGAATATTGTCGGGAGCGAGCTGCGCCGTCCGCTCCCAGCAAAATAGCGCGTCTTCCGCGCGTCCCGCTTCCGAAAACATTTCCGCCGCGCGCGAATACTGCTCGATCGCTTCGTCGTATCGATTTTGTTTTTGTTGCAGAAAGGCATAGCGCGCAATGCGCTCAGGGGGCTGCTGGTTCGCTACCGGCCGCAAGAACCGGTTGTAGATCGCCAGCGCCTTGATCTCGTCACGCGGCTCAACCAGCAGATCGAACAACATCCCGTAATACACCGCAGCGCGGTCCGGCTGCTCCATCCGCGCGTACAAATCCCCCAGCGCCTGAGTCGCCTCCTGATGCTGCGGAGCCGCCTCAATCACGGCGAGATACGCCTCGATCGCGTCCTCGACACGATTCTTCTCGAGGAAGCGCTTCGCGCGCTCCAAATGTTTGCTGATGTCTGCGGCCATTCGTTGCAGCCAGCCCTTACTTCAGGCCCCTTGCCTCAGGTTTTCGAGTCGGGCTCTATCCCCAACGCTTTCAATGGCATATCCCGCCGTTGATTCGTGCCAAGGCCCTCACAAGTGGCAGAGAGCGCCGTCAGAGCTGCCGTTCGAAGATGAGCCGTGCGCCTACCGTTCGCACGCCCCCGATTCCACTATATACCGCGCCTCAAACCTCAGCAAAACCGCGCCATTCCGTCGATGCGGTAAACGCCACGTAGCTTGTATGCGCCAAAGCCAATCCGGCGACGATCCGCTCCCCCGCGTGGTCACACGAACCTGCCGATTCTCCCGACTCGCAGCAAGGTTCACCACAGGCCCGTCTCGTCATAGATAAGGGGCAATGCGCATCGTGGTTGATGCGTGTGTTCACCGCACGCGTTTCCTAACGCCGCCCTCCGTCATTAGCTCACGACTTCGTTGCGTCTTTGCTTCGCTTTTCCACCGTCTTCGTCGCTTCTTACTTCGTTCCTTCTGT
>DATAMU010000816.1:0-5800 GCA_036266605.1 Candidatus Acidiferrum sp.
CGCCTCCGCCCGGTCCCTCTGCGCCGGGTCGAAGCTGGTCATTGCTTCCAGTCTGTCCAGTGCGTGTGTAACGTTGGTCTCGACCGTTCCGTATTCTTGCCGTTGTTCTTCGTCCCCGCCGCGCAGATACGCGTCCTTGCGCGCTTCTGCATCGTCGATGCCCGCCACGATCTCCTGCACGGTCAGCGACGTAACCAGCCCTTTCGAAATCTCTCCCTGCGCTCGTCTGAATTGCTGGCTGTTGCCGCGCACCATAAACACCGCGCCCACCAGCGACCCCGTCGCAAGCAGAAATCCCACCAGAAATCGCAGCTGGAATTTGCGTCTCACCGGTGAAAGGAGGAGCCTCCCGCCCCGGCTAATACACTCATTTTTATGGGGGTTTGCGCAAAGAATGCCTTTTCCGGCACCCCCGCTCGTAACCATCGCTCTTCTAAGGTTTTGTAGGGTATGTGCTGTATCCCTCGCGCCGCAATCCGACGCAATATCGAAAAAATAGGGAAGCGCAGTGTCGAATTAACAAAAGGTCGCGTGATCGAACGAATGTAAAAACCGCCGTCATCCTGAGCAAAGCGAAGGATCTCTGCCCTCAGCCTCAACACAAACGCTGAACCTATGTCCCTCTTCATCGGTTCCGCCCCTTGGATTTTGGAGCAACCAACGCCTTTAGATTTTTTCGCTTACTTTTCGACGCACATGCCCGTGCGCCCCCATATCACCATGTGCAAAATTCCGGCGGCCACTTTTCCACTGCCTGCTTCCAGTACTAAGCACCACTCCCCAAGTCCATCGCAAATCTCGTAGGGGCGCAGCACGCTGCGCCCCATGTCCGCACGATCACAAAATCTTGCGCTCCCCGAACTGCCCCGAAATGAAATCGAATCGCTAGCCAGATCTGTCATTTCGGCCGCAGTGGTGGAACCCCGGCTTGATCTCAGCCATCTGCACAACGATGTGAGCAAGTCAGAACTACTGCCTTCGAAAAATCTTCGAAATCGCCAACTCCGCGTCATCCGCCGTCCCCGCCAGCCTCATCGCGATCCCCGTCACCCGCCCCACGATCTCCGCATCCCCCGGAAACGCAAATCTCCTCGTCGTACAAGGCGACAGCGGATGCGGCAGCAACGCCAACTCATTCCCCTGTACTTCGCACCAGCCGCATGCATACCCGTTTCTCAACTCCAGAAAATAGATCGGCCGATCAAACTCCGTCCTCCACCGCGACGGCTGAATCCGCCGCATTCGCGGATCGATCTGCACAAATGAACCCGGCCGCAGCAGCGGATACAACGTGTAGTCATGCATCCCGATAAATCCGTAGCTGTTTTGCCTCAATTGCAAATGCCGCAGCACTCCGAACGGCACGTCGCTCCACTGCCGCACCATTCGCGAAAAAAGATTCGTCCCGTTCAAATCCACGCCTTCGTTGAATTGAATCGGTACGGTCATATCGGCGTCGATTTCGTTTTCTTCCGGCGCCATCAGGTAGGTTGTTCGAGATGCAACTTCAAATTGCCGCGTGCTGACGTGGCCAAGGTCCACGCCATACAGCGTCAGCAATTCAGAAAATCCAACGTGATAAATGACACTGAGGGTGACGAGCTTGTGGATGCTCGGTATGGAGTCGGTATTCTCGAGCTTCGTCAGCCACGCGTTGGAAATGTAAAATTCCTCATTTCCTTCCGCCTCGGCTATGCCCTGACTCTTTTCTTCTACTTCGCGGGTTGTTATTCCCGATCGTACGCGAAACTCTCTCAACCGATCGCCAGATTGCACGCACACCCCTGAGTAGGACAAGTCTCTCTAGGTCGAGCGCAGAGTTTGGGGTCCCCTGGCGAAACATTACCGAACGCGTCCCACAATGGAACTAAGTGACTTCGTTTTGCTTCGCTATAGAAGCAAGCCGCACCAATTTTCCACAGTTTTTATCACTTCCTCATACTTGGCTCACGATACCTCACAGCCTTTTTTCTTGGGTTTCTTCGAAGGTATCCGTGGTTGCACGTCCTGCATGTTTCAGGCTTTAGCTCGTTTTTGGACGCACGCGCTTCATGACGGCGGCTTGAAAAATGTTGATATCAGTTATCTATAGGAACGAATACAGGAAACTCCGTATGCATTCGACGGGTCCGTTACTCCTCTTGGTAACTCCTGCAACCAGAACCTGCAGGAATCGTAATTTTGGTTTGCTGCGCGTGATTTCGGTGTCGGTCTGCTTTGTCGGTGGGGCTTTCGCCCCGGGTTCAGCTACGGTCTCTCGCTCTGTGGGTCGGAGCCTTAGCTCCGACGTTTAACCAACGAGGGTCTCTTGCTTTGTGGGTCGGAGCTTTAGCTCCGACATTTAGCCAGGAATGAAAGGGGCTTCAGCCCCTGAAGCATTGGAGCAACAAGCGCAAATCCAGTTTCACCTAGGAAACCAATGACCCCTCGCGCCACCGCCACCGACACAGCTGTTACCAACCGCCGCCGCAGCCAGCGCGTTTTCCTCAAACTTCGCGTCGTCGCCCGCTTCCATCTCCTCGAACGTGAGTGGGTCGTTGACGCTGAAACCCGCGTCGTGAATGCCCACGGCGGCACCATTCAGCTCTCCATCGCCCCCATGGCTGCCGGCGACATCATCACGCTCACCAACCCTGAAACCAAGCAATCCGAATCGTGCCGCGTCGTCCGCATCGAATCCCTAACCGACCAGGGCTTCGAAATCTCCTTCGCCTTCGACCGCCCCTCCCCCACCTTCTGGCCCATCGCCCTGCCCCCCACCGACTGGATCGAATCCCTCATCGACCGCTAAGGTAGCGCCGGCATCCTCCCGGCGTTTTTCGTCACACCCATCGCCCATCGATCCGGCTACGATCATCCCTAGCTCAAGCGCCCAACACTTTGGAGTGCGGCGTCTCGACGCCGCTTTCACCGTCGCAACCCACACGCAAAACGATCGCGTAGCCTCGAGTTCACCGCATTTTTTCTGAGCGCGCTCCCAGCCCTCAACTCATCGTCCCCGCTACGTAATACACCACCCCCACCAACACCCAAAATCCCACCGGAACCAGCCCCGTAACCCCCAGCGCCACCCAAAACGCCTTCGGCCCCTTCCACACCCGCATCAGTGCAACTCCAACCGCAAAACACACCGCTACCCCAACCCACCAAACCCTACTCCGATAGGTGAGGTGCCAAAGCATGCTCGCGCTGATCGCAACGGACGTCCCCCGAGGAAACGGCCGAATCAGCACATAATAAAATCTCGCCAGCGTCCCAAACCCGATCAGCCACAACGCCAACAACGCCCCCCTGAAGATCGGCACAGGTTACCTCCTCGGTTACTATGCGGCGAGCATACTCCCGCACCTTGTCCTCCGCAACGCCCACAAATCCTCAGCCGCCCCAACCTCTGCTCTCATCGACGTTGAAGAAACCCACACAATGTTCTCCAATCTTTCGCGTCTGATAGAGCAGGAGAATTTCATGCAAGGTCTCGCCAACGATTTCCGCCTAACCCTCCGCCGCTTCCGAAAAAATCCCACCTTCACTCTCGCCATCATCCTCACCCTCGCTCTCGGTATCGGCGCAACCACCGCAATCTTCTCGCTCGTCGAAGGTGTCCTCCTCCGCCCGCTCCCCTTCAAAAATCCAGATCGTCTCGTCTTGTTGGGCGAACACCTGGGCGGCCGCCCCGGCATGTCCGTCCGTGCGCGCGAAATCGCAACCTACAGCGCATCGGCGCAGGCCTTTTCCTCACTCGGCGGCTACATCACCGCGTCCTTCGAACTTTCCGGCAATCAGCGCCCCGAAGAAATCGACGCTGCACGACTGAATTCTGCAATGTTCGCGACTCTCGGTGTGCAGCCGGCAATCGGCCGCTTCTTTACGTCCGAAGAAGAGAACTCGCGTCAGCAACTCGCCGTCATCAGCTATTCGCTGTGGACGAATCGCTTCCATCGCGATCCCCACGTCATCGGCGCCAGCCTTGTCCTTGAACGCAAGCCCTACCAAGTTATCGGTGTGATGCCTCGCAATTTCGAATTCCCCTTATCTTTCGGCACTCTCGCCGGAACACAAGTGTGGGTGCCCTTAAGCCTCACTCCCGACGAACTCTCCGAGGAAAACTCCGGCTTCTGGGGCTACCACATCGTCGCCCGCCTGAGAGACGACGTGAGCGTCCCGCAAGCCGCCGAAGACGCAAACCGCGTCGCCCAGCACATCATGAGCGAATTTCCTCCCGCCATGTCCGCGATCAAGATTCAAGGTGACGTCAAGCCGTTGCGCGAAACAGTCGTTGCCGATGCGCGGCCGATCCTTCGTACTCTTTTCATGGCCGCGATCATCGCGCTGCTGGTCGCATGCGTGAATGTCTCCGGTCTGCTGCTGGTCCGCGCCATCCGTGAGCGACGCGCATTCGCCGTTCGTGTCGCCATCGGTGCGAGCTCCACTGGAATCATTCGCGAGTCCGTAGTCGAAGGCATGTTCTTGAGCGTGCTGGCCGGTGTGCTGGGTTTAGTGCTTGCTACAACCGCGATTCGAGTAGCTCTTCATTTCATGCCGGTCTCGCTGCCGCGCCTCAACTCCGTCTCGATCAATCCGCTCGTCGCCGCTTTTGCGCTCCTCCTCGCCATCACGACCGGCGTCTTGTGTAGCCTTGCCCCCGCGTTCGCTGTCTTGCGCACCAATCTGATCGCCAGCCTTAAAGAAGGCGCGCAGGCGGGCAGTGCGAGTCACACGTGGCTGCGCTCCGCCTTGGTTGTGAGTGAGATAGCTATCGCGCTCGTCCTTCTCACCGTGTCCGGAATGTTCCTGCGCAGCCTGCAAAAAATGCTCGCTGTGAATCCCGGTTTCCGCACCGATCACGCGCTCGTTGCCCAGTTCCAACTTCCTCTGCAGCAATACCCGACGAACACTTCCGTCGCCTCTTTCAATCGCTCCGTGTTCGAACAACTTTCGAGCAAGCCCGGTGTCACCGCGGTCGCGCTCACCAACGCCGTCGCCGTCTCCGACTCCTTCCCGCAGTCGGCCTATACCGTCGAGGGCGTGTCCGCCGAGCAATGGAAATTGAAATTCGCGGCGTTCACCACCGTTTATGGAAATTACTTCGGGTCGATGGGCATTCCGCTGATCGATGGCCGGACGTTCGACATCCACGATGATGCCAACGCGCCGCTCGTTGTGATCGTCAACCAGACCATGGCCCGCGATTGCTGGCCGAAACAATCTCCGCTCGGCAAACGCCTGCACATTGGAAATCCGCGCAGCCCTTACCCATGGGCAACGGTCATCGGCGTCGTCGCCGACACGAAGATTCCTCGCGATCAGCCCAGCTCCGACCAGTGGTACATCCCGATGGATCAGCCCGCCATTCTCTTTCGCTCGGAAACAGGAACTCCGGACAACCGCAGCGGCCCGCTCAACGGCTACATCACCATGCGTTCCGCGCTCGACCCTGAGCATATGATCGAAACGCTGCGCTCTACTGTCGCGCAGATCGATCCACTGCTCGCGCTCCAGGACGTCCGCCCGCTGGACGACGCAATCTCCGAAGTCGAAGCCCCGCGCCACTTCAATACGCAACTCATCACCGCTTTCGCCGCAGGCGCACTGCTGCTCGCGATCACCGGCATCTACGCAGTCATGGCCTTTTCCGTATCCCAGCGCAATCGCGAAATCGCCATCCGCATGACCCTTGGCGCACAGCGCAAAGGCATCGCGCAAATGGTGCTCCTCTCGGGCGCTAAACTCGCCCTCCTCGGATGCGCCCTCGGCGTCGCAGCCTCTCTAGCCGTCTCCCGACTGATCGCCTCATTCCTCT
>DATAMU010000817.1:0-4488 GCA_036266605.1 Candidatus Acidiferrum sp.
GTGATCGAAAAGCTGGCTGCACGGCTCGGCGCCAGCAAAATCGTTCGCAATTTTTTGTTTGTAGTTAGCGATCACGGCCGCATGCACATCCTGCCGGAAATCGCCGAGGCGTTTCAGGAAGTGATTCGCAAGCGGCAGGGTATCGCCGAGGCGGAGATTTCTTCCGCGGTCGAACTCAGCGCGGCGCAGAAAGCGGAGTTCGCTTTCACGCTGGAACGCATGACTGGTCAGCGCATCGAGGCGAAATATTCCCTCGATCCGAGCTTGCTTGGCGGCGCCGTTGTGCGCATCGGTGATGCGATTTACGACGGGTCGGTACGAAATCGATTGAACGAGATGCGGTCGAAGTTGACCGGCGAATAGCACGAAAAGTTTGCCGAGATTGCTTGAAGTGTAGTTTGTTTGGCCAGTAGTGATGCAGTTCGGCTGAGAGTCTAAACGAGCCTCGAGTTCGCCGGGATGAATCCCGGCACGTACGAGAGAGTGCACGAGGCCGAAGTAAGCGAAGATTACGGAGCGCGAATGGCGAATATAAAAGCGGACGAAATCAGCAAGATTCTGCGCGAACAGATCGCGAATTACGAGCAGACCGTCGCGGTCGATGAAGTCGGCTCCATTATCAGCGTCGGCGACGGCATCGCACGCATCCACGGCCTCGACAAAGTCATGGCCGGCGAGATGCTCGCGTTTCCACACAACGTTTTCGGTATCGCGCTCAACCTGGAAGAGGACGAAGTCGGCGCCGTGTTGCTCGGCGAAACGGTCGAACTCAAAGAGGGCGACACCGTCAAGCGCACGAACACGATTATGTCGGTGCCCGTCGGTGAAGCGCTGATCGGCCGCGTGGTCAGCCCGCTCGGCGAACCGCTCGACGGCAAAGGCCCGATCAACGCGAAATTGCGCAATCCGCTGGAGAGAATCGCTCCCGGCGTTCTCGATCGCCAGCCGGTGCGCGAGCCGGTTCAAACCGGTATCAAAGCGATTGACTCGATGATTCCGATCGGCCGCGGCCAGCGCGAGCTGATCATCGGAGACCGTCAGACCGGTAAGACCGCCGTCATTCTGGACACGATCATCAACCAGAAGGGCGGAGACATGGTTTGCATCTACTGCGCGATCGGGCAAAAACGCTCGACGATTGCGCAGGTGGTGAAGGTGCTGACCGATGCAGGCGCGATGGACTACACGATCGTAGTCGCATCGTCCGCTTCCGAACCCGCTTCCGTGCAGTACATCGCACCGTACGCCGCATGCGCGATGGGCGAATATTTCCGCGACAACAAAAAGCACGCCATCACGTTCTACGACGATCTATCCAAGCACGCGCAGGCTTACCGTGAAATCTCCTTGTTGTTGCGTCGTCCGCCAGGACGCGAAGCATTTCCTGGCGATGTGTTTTATCTCCACTCGCGCTTGTTGGAGCGCGCCGCGAAGCTGAACGACAAGCTCGGCGCAGGCTCGCTGACTTCGCTGCCTGTTATCGAAACGCAGGCGGGCGACGTTTCGGCCTACATTCCGACGAACGTTATTTCGATTACTGACGGCCAGATTTATCTCGAAGCCGACTTGTTCAACGCCGGCATTCGTCCCGCGATCAACGTCGGCATCTCGGTCAGCCGCGTCGGCGGCAACGCGCAGATCAAGGCGATGCGCCAGGTTGCCGGTTCGCTGCGATTAGACATGGCGCAGTTCCGCGATCTCGCATCGTTCGCGCAGTTCGGCGCGGATCAGCTCGACAAAGCAACGCAGGCACAGCTCGGCCGCGGCCAGCGCTTGACCGAAGTTTTGAAGCAGGACCAATACGTGCCGCTGTCGGTCGAGAAGCAGGTTTTGGTGATTTTCATCGCGACGACCGGCCCGCTCGATTCGATTCCAGTGGCCGACGTTCGCCGCTTCGAAAAAGAATTCGTCCAGTTCGTCGAGACGAGCCATTCCGGAATTTTGACCTCGATCAAGGAAAAGAAGGCTCTCGACGACGCGATCAAGAACGAAATCAAGAAAGCCGTCGAAGAATTCAAACAGCGATTCACTACTTCGGAAAAGGAAGCCGTCGCGGCCGCGAAGTAGCGCGTCGGCGTTTAGCCGCAGCGAACTATGCCAACACTTCTCGATTTTCGGCGCCGCATCCGGTCTGTGAAAAGCAGCCAGCAGATCACGCGCGCGATGAAGTTCGTCGCGGCGGCGCGGTTGCGTCGCGCTCAGGAGGCTGCATTGGCGGCGCGGCCGTACGCGCAGGAATTGGCGCGGTTGCTGCGATCGGTGATGTCGCGAATTCAGGATGTCTCGAATCCGTTGATGGCACAGCGCGAAGAGAAGAATATTCTCGCGATCGTGATGACCGGTGAGCGCGGGTTGGCCGGCGCGTTCAATGCCAACATCCTGCGGAAGGCCAACGAATTTTTCAAAGCCAACAACGGCAAGAAAATCGTCACGATCCCGGTCGGCAAAAAGGGACGCGATTCGCTGAAAAAAGCCGGATTCAATTTCGCCGGGGAATACATCAATGTGCTGGCGCGCGTCGAGTTCAAGACTGCGCGAGAGATTGCCAATCTTGCGGCACAGCTTTACGTCGAAGAAAAAATCGACGCGGTTTACCTAATCTTCAGCGAATTCAAGAGCGTTGTCGCGCCGAACCTGACGGTCGAAAAGCTGCTGCCGATCGAAAAAATGGTCGAAGCGCCGGACGCACAGCACGATCCGCGTCACGATGCCGACCGCGTGGCCCACGGCGAAAAGCGCCAGGCCGAACAAGACAGCGCACAGATCGATTACATCTACGAGCAGCCGGCCGAACACCTTTTGAACAAGCTGCTGCCGCGCTACGTCGAAACTCAAGTTTTGCGCGCGATGCTCGAATCATCGGCATCCGAATATGCCGCGCGTATGACGGCCATGGAAGCCGCCACGAAAAATGCCGGCGAAGTCATCGAAGCTTTGACGCTGCACATGAACAAAGTGCGGCAAGCTGCAATCACGACGGAAATCATCGAAATCGTCAGCGGCGCGAATTACGGAAAGTAGGAGACGGCATGGCAGAACAAGGAAACGTCGGCAAGGTCGTACAGGTCATCGGACCGGTGCTCGACATCGAATTCGAAGGCGGACATCTGCCTGCGATTTTTAACGCGGTTCGCGTCACGAGCGAAGGGTTCAACGTTGCTGAACCGATCGACGTCATCGTCGAAGTGCAGCAGCACCTCGGCGAAGGCCGCGTGCGCGCCGTCGCAATGGAGCCGACCGAAGGCATGGTTCGCGGCATGAAGGCGTACGACACCGGTGCCGGCATAACCGTACCTGTCGGTCGCGCGACGCTCGGTCGCGTGATGAACGTGCTCGGCAAACCCGTCGATCAGCTCGGTCCCGTAAAGAGTGACAAGCACTACGCGATTCACCGCCCTGCTCCTAGTCTGGAAGATCAATCGACATCGCTGGAAATGTTCGAGACCGGTATCAAAGTCGTCGATCTGATCGAGCCGTACCTCAAGGGCGGAAAGATCGGACTCTTCGGCGGCGCCGGCGTCGGCAAAACCGTTTTGATTATGGAATTGATTCACAACGTCGCGATGAAGCACGGCGGCGTTTCGGTGTTCGCCGGCGTGGGCGAACGCACGCGCGAAGGCAACGACCTCTGGCTCGAAATGTCGGAAGGCGGCGTCATCGTCCCCGGCAATTCCGAAAAATCGCGTGCCGCGCTGATCTACGGACAGATGACCGAGCCGCCCGGCTCGCGTCTTCGCGTCGGTCTCACGGGTCTCACAGTCGCCGAATATTTCCGCGACGAAGAACATCTCGACGTGTTGCTCTTCATCGACAACATTTTCCGTTTCGTGCAGGCGGGTTCCGAAGTTTCCGCGCTTCTCGGCCGTATGCCCAGCGCCGTCGGTTACCAGCCGAACCTCAATACCGAAATCGGTGAGCTGCAGGAGCGCATCACTTCCACGAAATCCGGTTCGATCACTTCGGTGCAAGCGATTTACGTTCCGGCCGACGACTACACCGACCCTGCTCCGGCAGCGACCTTCGCGCACTTGGATGCAACGACAAACCTCAGCCGTCAGATCGTCGAACGCGGCATTTATCCCGCCGTCGATCCACTGGCCAGCTACTCGCGCATTCTCGATCCGCGCATCGTCGGCGCCGAACACTACGCCGTCGCGCGCAGCGTGAAATCGATTCTCCAGCGCTACAAGGATTTGCAAGACATCATCGCGATTCTCGGTATCGAAGAACTTTCCGACGAAGACAAGCGCACTGTCGCGCGCGCGCGCAAGATCGAACGCTTCTTGTCGCAGCCGATGTTCGTGGCGGCGCAGTTCACCGGCCTCGAAGGCAAATACGTCAAGATCGAAGACACGGTTCGCAGCTTCAAGGAAATCGTCGAAGGCAAACACGACGATCTGCCGGAGCAGGCTTTCTACATGGTGGGAACCATCGAAGAGGTGCGCGAGAAGGCCGAAAAGATGGCGGCGACGGCGTAGGCAGCCGCAG
>DATAMU010000818.1:0-4982 GCA_036266605.1 Candidatus Acidiferrum sp.
CATCGGCGGGATCATCATTGTCGCGCTCGCCGCGCTGAACACCGGCAACAATCTTCTCTTTCTAATTCTCGCGAGCCTGATCGCGATCATTTTGATGTCGGGGATTTTGTCGTCGATTACTTTGAGCGGCATCGAGCTCCGCCTCGAACTACCCGAGCATATTTTCGCCGGGCAGACCGTCCGCGCGCGCGTCGAGCTCGAAAACGAAAAGTTGACACTGCCGTCGTTTTCACTGCGCGTCGAAGGCGCGAAAAACAAAAAGGCGCCGACCGCGCCGCTGCTCGAAACGCCAGTTTACTTTCCGTATCTGCCGAAGCGCGACCGCGTGCAACAAAACGTCCCGATCACGTTTCCGCGTCGCGGCGCCTATCGGCAAGACACGTTTCGCATCGTCACGCGCTTCCCTTTCGGCTTTTTGCAAAAAGCGCGCCGCGTGCAGCTCGGTGCTGAAGCGCTCGTCTATCCGTCGGTAGAACCTTCGCGCGATTTCTTCGAGATTCTTCCGGCGTTGCAAGGCGCGCTGGAAAGCCACAGTAAAGGCGGTGGCCACGATCTCTACGCGCTCCGCGACTACGTGCCCAACGACAGCGTGCGCCACGTGCACTGGAAAGCTTCCGCGCGTTTGGGCGCGCTGATGGTGCGCGAATTCACGCGCGAGGACGATACGCGCGTGCTGCTCGTGCTCGACCCGCATGTTTCCGACGCGATTCTCGATGCAAAGTCGGTGACGGCTCCGGTTGCTCTGGAACGCTTCGAGCGCGCAGTCACACTGTGCGCGAGCATCGCGTGGCATTTCTACGAACGCAACGCACAGCTTCAGTTTCGCAGTGCCGCACTGGAAACGAATCTGACAGCGGCAGAAGAAAACATCTTTACCATCTTGAAGCACCTCGCCCTCGCCGCGCCGCTGCCGGCCGATCCGGATCACGCGTTGCTCGGTAACCTGGCGGCGTCGCCCGGCCTTTTCAAGGTGATCGTCACCAGCCAGCCGCGCGGCACCATCCCCGCCTCACTGTGGCATTCCTCCTACGTCGTCTTCCTCGACGACCTGCAACCTGAAATCGCCGCCAAGTAAGTAGAGCGTCGCAGCTGTGCGAAAATGTTCGCTTCGCATGACTCGAGCGACTCAACGCAAAACTGCACGCACGATCGCGCACAAGCGGTCTGCCGCCTCAACGTCAAAAAAGAAAATCTCGAGCGACGAAATACTCGCCGGCGTCGACGCGAAAGAAATTGCCGTTCTCCGCGAGCGCCTTCTTGAATGGTTCCACAAACACCAGCGCGATTTACCTTGGCGGCAAAACAAAGATCCGTACCGCATCTGGCTCTCGGAAATCATGCTGCAGCAGACGCGCGTCGCGGCTGTGATTCCCTTCTATGAGCGATTCCTTGAGCACTTTCCGACGATTGCGGCGCTCGCTGCGGCGCCCGAAGCTGAAGTGCTGCGCCTTTGGGCCGGACTCGGCTACTACAGCCGCGCCCGCAATTTGCAACGCGCGGCACAAGATATCGTCGCGAAACACGGCGGCGAATTTCCTCGGTCAGCGGAACATGCCCTCGCACTGCCCGGCATCGGCAGCTACACAGCAGCGGCAATTCTCAGCATCGCATTCGGCAAGCGACACGCCGTGCTCGATGGCAACGTTGCACGCGTGATTGCGCGACTCGGTGCCGTCCACGGCGATTTGCGCGAAGGCGCACGCTGGCAATCGCTACAAGTGGCCGCCGATACCCTTCTCGATCCTGATGCACCGAGCGACTGGAATCAGGCAATGATGGAACTCGGTGCGATGGTCTGCATGCCGAAATCGCCGCGATGCCTGCTGTGCCCCATTGCCGAATTTTGCCGTGCGCGGCAGGCCGGTCTGACCGAAGTCATCCCGGAAAAGCGAAAGATGCGCGCGACCGAAGAAGTCGAGCTCGCCGCAGTCGTTTTTCTCGACAAGCAAGGCCGAACGCTACTGCTGCCGCCACCCGAAACTGACCGGAAACACGTTACGCAAGACGAAGTACAGCCGCTCATTTCCAAGATGTGGCATTTTCCGATGATCGCGGTGAAAGAAAACGCTGCGCGAGAACTTGCAGCATTCTTGAAGAGCTTCGATGCCCTCACCGCGAACGGGTCGAAGCACGAGTTGAAAGAATTGGGCAGCGCCCGCCACACCGTGACTTACCGCGCGATTCGGCTTCGGCCATTTCGACTGACTGTCGAGAAGCTGCCGAAAATCGCCGGCGCAAAGGCCGTTTTGCTCAATGATCTGGTGTCGCGCTCGAAGCTGGCTGTCTCGAATCTGACGCGGAAAATCGGTCAGTCAGCTGCGGCAGGTCTTGCGTCTGAAAGGCGGCGCTGAAGCGCCGCAGTCCACATTGACCTTGCCGGTGATGACCGAGGGGACGCCCGCCCAGGCAGCGGCGAATCCAGCATTGACGCTTCCGAATCGCGCCTAATGCGGTTCAAAATGCGCCTGTCCTCGGATGCTAAAATTGAGGCTCCGCCATGGCCTCCTCCGCCACATCCCCAGTAACCTCGCCCTCCCTGCAAGTCTCACCGCTGCCCGCCGAGCGATTTTTCCAGGGCTCGTTGCTATTGCTAATCGGCAGTTCGATCGCGACGCTGATCGCGACTGGAAAGATCGATCCCATCTCGTGCATCCTCGCGGCGCTGGCGATGATTTTCAAAGGCTATCGCTGGTGGCGCCGAGAACAACCTGAGCTATCGCACCGGGTTGCGACATTTCTAGTGCTCGGCTACGTGGTAATTTTTCCGCTGGACGTGCTGCTCTTCTCGCGCGCTTACGTTTCGAGTTCCGCGAATCCTGCTCTTTACGCCGCTTTGCTCGGCTCAATCCACTTTCTGCTTTTCGTCTTGCTCGTGCGCCTTTACAGCGCGACAACCGACCGCGACGCGTTTTTTCTCGCGATGCTCGCGTTTGCGGGAATTCTGGCAGCCGCGATTCTCACGGTCGATACATCTTTTCTCGTGATGTTTTTTATTTTTCTCTTCTTCGCCGTCGCGACCTTCGTCGGCATGGAGCTGCGCCGCGGTGGACGCGGAGCAACGACGACGGCAATCCTGCATCCCGCGCAGGAACGGAAGCTCGCGCGAGCACTCACGATCGCGGCGGTCAGCGTGGCTGTCGGCGCGATCATGATCGGCGGCACGCTGTTTTTCTTCTTCCCACGATTCAGCGCGGGCTACCTGGGCCGCACGAGCATGCAGCCTTCGCTGATGAGCGGATTCAGCGACAACGTAGAACTTGGGCAAATCGGCGAGATCAAAAAGAATCCAGCGGTCGTGATGCGGGTAAAAACGGGCGCACCGGTGGCCTATTCGCGACTGCGCTGGCGCGGCATCGCGCTGACGACGTTTGACGGAAGACGATGGTCTACGCCGAATCACCGGCAACCGATCGCGTTGACGCCGAACCTGATGGGTGCAATCAACGTCGTGGATCCGGAGCAAAATCTGGGCAGTCCGTCGGCGGAATTAGATTATGAAGCGCTCGTCGAGCCGATGGCGACCGACGCGATTTTTGTGCCGTCGAACGCCGTGTCGGTGGTGGGCGGATTCAACGGAGAAAACCCGCACGCGATCAACAACGTGCGCCGCACCTATCTTTTCCGCGATTTCACCGGCTCTCTTTTCAATCCATTTCGCAACTATGCGCCGGTTCGCTATTTCGGTGTATCGCGTTTGCCGACCATCGAGCCGGCGAAGCTGCGAGCCGCTTCGACGAACTATCCGGACGCGATCCGCGAAACGTATTTGCAAGTGCCGCAACTGGACAAGCGCATTCTGCCTTTTACGCAGAGCGTGGCCGCTCGCGCAACCAATCCGTACGACAAAGCGGTCATGATCGAAAATTATCTGCGAACGCGATTCACGTACACGCTGGATCTGACCGGCAACGTGGATAAAGACCCGCTGGCTACTTTCCTTTTCAAGACCCGCGCCGGGCATTGCGAGTATTTTGCCTCGGCGATGGCGATCATGCTGCGCGCGATCGGGATTCCATCGCGCGAAGTGAATGGATTTTTGCCGGGTGAGTACAACGATCTCGGCGGCGATTACATCGTGCGCGCAAGCGACGCGCACAGCTGGGTCGAGGCTTATTTTCCGGGTACCGGCTGGGTGACGTTCGATCCGACGCCGGCGTCGAACGAGCAAGCCGGTTTTTTTTCGCGTGTTGGGTTGTACATCGATTGGATGGAACTGAACTGGAACGAATGGGTAATCAACTACGATTTTGCACACCAGGTGCAGATGGCGCAAAACATGCAACGCAACACGCGCAACTGGACCGAAGCGGCACGGAACTGGTTCACGCTGCAACAGGTGCGTGGAAAGCAGAAGCTCAAAACGTGGCTCGCGCGAAGCGGAGACATCACGTTTGCGCTACCGATGGCGCTGGCGATTTTGCTGGTGCTGCTGCGGTATAACGTAATCGGAATTGCGTTGCGGAAGCTGAAATTTAATTTGCAGCTGCGGCGGCCGTCGCGCGGATCGGCGAATCCGCAGCTTGCGTCGCGACTCTATTCAGAGTTGCTGCGCGTGCTGGCGAAGCGAGGTTTCGCGCGCAAAGAGTCGCAGACAGCGCTGGAGTTTGCCGGCGCTTTGAGCGAGCCGAAATTGGCGCCGGCGGTGCGCGAATTCACGCAGATTTATGCGCGGGCGCGTTTTGGCGGGGCGGCTTGCGACACGGCGCGGCTGCGCGGCTTACTGGCGCAGATTCGAGCGACCGCGAAGTAGGTTTGCTTTCACTTCCCTTTCCCCGTTGATTCAAATCCCTCTCAAAAACGCATACCAATAACCACATGCTATAATTGAGGTTTGCGGGAACAGCAGATTTCTGCGCTGTAGATGCGGATTTTGAAGCCTTGAAGCCAAACACAAAAGTCGGATTTGTCAGCCTTGGATGCCCGAAGAACCTCGTCGATAGCGAGGTGATGATGGGCATTCTTGCGCGCGAAGGGTATGAACT
>DATAMU010000819.1:0-1566 GCA_036266605.1 Candidatus Acidiferrum sp.
GCGCCGGCGCAGGCTTCGCCATCGACCACACGCGCGCAAGCTCGAGCAAAATCCCACAGCCCGTCGCGTTATCGACCGCCCCGTTGTAAATCTGATCACCTTCCGCGTCGGGATGAATGCCGAGGTGATCGTAGTGTGCGCTGTACATCACCGCTTCGTCGCTGCGTTTCGCATCGCCACCCGGCAGTTTCGCCACGACATTCTTGCCCATGAACGGATGAATTTCGCTAACGACGTGCGCCTTCAAACTCACCGGCAATTCGACCGGTTTGAAATCGCGCGACTGCGCCTGCTGATACATCTTGTCGATGTCCATTCCCGACATCGCCGCGATCTTTTTCGCGACGTCGAACTGAATCCATGACGCAGCCTTTAGCTTCGGCGTATGCCCGTCGAGCTTCAGAAACGATTTCTCGGTGCCAAGCGAGTTGTGAATGACTTGCCAGCCGTAACTCGCAAGGTCGGTGCGATGAATGATCAGCGTCGCAACCGCGCCTTGCCGCGCAGTCTCCTCAAATTTGTAAATCCAGCGCCCGTAGTACGTCAGGGCTTTGCCTTTGAAAAATTTCGGATCGTCCGAGACCGGCTCGTTCACAAAAAGCAGCGCGACCTTGCCGTGCATATCGACGCCTTTGTAGTCATCCCAGTTGTATTCGGGCGCTTTGATTCCGAAACCGACGAACACGATCGGTGCGTCGAGATCGGCAATTTCGGTCTGCGTTTCGTTGTTGACCGTAAAATCGTCGAGCAATTTCAGGCTGACCGCCTCGCCATCCTTCGGTTCGAGGCTGAAACTCGTATCCGCCTTCGTTTTCATCGTCACCATCGGCACGTTCTGAAAAAATGTGCCGTTGTCACCCGCCGGTTTCAGTCCATACGATTCGAACTGCGCGCCAATATATTCCGCCGCGAGATCGCCGCCGCGCTGCCCCGTCCCGCGTCCTTCCAGCAAATCGCTCGCCAGAAATTTCACGTGCGCGCGAATCATCTGCGGATCGGGAGCGGGAATCGACTCGGCCGGATGCTTTTCCTTCGCGGCCAGCGTCGCCGAGCCTTGACCAGCGAACTGAGACGCAGTCACAACTCCGCCCAACAGTAGCAACGCTACAACTTTGCTTTTTCGCATGAATGACCTCGGATTTATTCGCGCGACTTCAAAAAAACTCGATGCTGCCGGATCGCCTATTTCTTCGCGCGATCCTTCAGCAAATTCTTCAACTCCGACATGAACTCCTGCACATCCTTGAAGTCCATATAAACCGAAGCGAATCGCACGTATGCCACTTTGTCGAGCTTCTTCAGCTTGCTCATGATCATTTCGCCGACTTCCGTCGTCGTCAGCTCGCGCTCGGTCGCATCGTGCACCACGCCTTCGATGTCATCGACGATCGCTTCCAGCTTCGGCGTTGGCACCGGCCGTTTTTCGCAAGCCTTCAGCAATCCTTGCAAAATTTTTTGCCGTTCGAATCGCTCGCGCCGGCCATCCTTCTTGATGACCATGTAGGGAATTTCGTCGATGCGCTCGTAGGTGGTGAAGCGGCGTCCGCACTTGAGGCATTCGCGGCG
>DATAMU010000820.1:0-2209 GCA_036266605.1 Candidatus Acidiferrum sp.
CGCATCTCCACCGAGCAAGTCCGCCAGCTCCAAATCAATCTTGTTCGCTCGCACGCCTGTGGCGTCGGCGCACCTCTTAGCGAAGCCGAAACCCGCGCGATGATGCTTCTCCGCGCCAACGCGCTCGCTAAAGGACTCAGCGGCATTCGGCCCGAAACCGTCGAAGTCCTCTGCGCCATGCTCAACGCCAAAGTTCATCCGGTGATTCCCTCGCAAGGTTCTGTCGGCGCTTCCGGCGACCTCGCCCCGCTCGCTCATCTCGCGCACGTCGTCATCGGTGAAGGCCATGCCCGCATCGGCGGAAGTTCCGGAAAGGGTAGCGGCGAAATCATCTCCGGCGCCGACGCCATGCGCCAAGCCAACATCAAACCCGTCGCGCTCGAAGCCAAGGAAGGTCTTTCGCTCCTGAATGGAACGCAGGGAATGCTCGCCCTGCTCAGCCTCTCTCTTCGCGACGCCGACATCGCCACCGACACCGCCGACGTCGCCGCCGCTCTCTCGCTCGACGCGCTCCGGGGCAGCCCCGGCGCCTTCGACTCGCGCATCATGCACGCCCGCGCTTACGCCGGCGCATCGATGACCGCGCGCAACCTCGCGCATCTTAACGAAGGAAGCCAGATCCGCGAATCGCACCGCGATTCCATCAAAGATCCGCGCGTGCAGGACGCCTACAGCCTCCGCTGCACGCCGCAAGTCCATGGCGCGGTGCGCGATTCCCTCGCGCAAGCCCGCGAAATGGCCGCCGTCGAACTCAACAGCGCCACCGACAACCCTCTCGTCTTCGCTCACGCGGCAAGCAGCGGCAAAGCAAAAACCAGCGGCGCCGGCGACATCATCAGCGGCGGCAACTTCCACGGCCAGCCGCTCGCCATGGCCGCCGATCAAGTCGCCATCGCCGTCGCCACCCTCGGCGGCATCTCCGAACGCCGCATCGAGCAAATGACCAACCCGCTCACCAGCATGCTCCCCGCGTTCCTTACGCCCGAACCCGGCCTCAACTCAGGCTTCATGATCGCGCAGGTCACCGCCGCCGCTCTCACCAGCGAAAACAAGGCGCTCGCCACCCCGCACTCTGTCGATTCGATCTCCACTTCCGGCAACCAGGAAGACTACGTCTCCATGGGCATGAGCGGCGCCCGCCGCCTCAGCCGCATGCTGCAAAACCTCCGTCACACCATCGCCATCGAGCTCCTCTGCGCCGCCCAAGGCATCGAACTTCTTGCGCCACTGCAAACCGGCACACTCGCCAAAAAAGCCATCGCCGCCGTCCGCGCCGTCTCCCCCAAAGTCACCGAAGACCGCCCCCTTGCCCCCGACATCGAGTCCGTCACCGCCAAAATCGCCGACGCCACCTTCTCCTCCATCCTCCACTAAACAAATCTCCGTGAACTCTGTGTCCTCTGTGGTGAATCCTCTTTTGCGATGCCTCGTCGCCACAGCCTCCGCACCATAGTGACGCTTTAAGTAACTCCGCGCACAACTCCACTTCGAAAATTCCCCCATCCGCTAAACTCATTTCAAATCTAATTTTGCAACTAACCGCGACTCCGTCCGCACACAACTGCGCGAAGCCGCACCTACCAGGCGGCCCAGAGTCTATCTGTACGAGGAGAGATGCAACCGTGAACCGCCTTCGCTCCACGCCGAACTACAACTACCTCGACTCTGTTTTCCCCGTGCTCATCCTCGTCGCCAGCGTCTTCATCCTGGTCGGCGCCGCACAACTTCCCCGCCCACACATTTCCTCCGTCCAGGACTGGACGCACCACCACCTCATCTACTCCCAACCATCCACATGGGTTTCCGCATGGAAAGCACAACAAGATCTGCGCTACTGGCAACAAAAAATCCGCCGCGGCGAAATGAACGAACCGCATCAACAACTCGCAACTCACCAATCGATCGAGTCCCGCGAAGAATTCGACTCCCGTGAAACCGCCGAATCCCGCCGCTGGGAACGCTCCGACGACAACCCAGCCGCCGACTGGATCTACAATCGCTTCCGCCTCCACGGCGGCCCAACACCTCCACGCTGGTTCCACCATTCGCGCGAATTCCCCTTCGAACGCGACTGGGGCATGTCCTTAGGCGCCGGCGGCTCCACCGGCGTCCCCGTCAGCGGCACGACTTGGTTCCCCGTCTATCCAGCAAAATTTTCTTTCGACACCACCGCCGCACCCGACTGCACGAAAGACTACGTCGTATTCCC
>DATAMU010000821.1:0-2331 GCA_036266605.1 Candidatus Acidiferrum sp.
GCCGCGCGGCGTTGCCGCATATGCGGCGTGGCCGTTGGGGGCGAATCATTAATTTGGGCGCGGTGGGGGCGGAACGCGCGTTCGGGCAGGCGAAAATCTCGGCGTATGCGGCAGCGAAGGCGGCGGTTGTGGCGTTGTCGCGGTCGCTGGCGCTGGAAGAGGCGAAAAACGGGATTACGGTGAATGTGGTGAACCCGTCGTCGATTGATGAGAATGAGTTGACGTTGACTGAGGCGCGGAAGATTCGCGACGCGCGGTTTCCGATCGGGCGGCCACCGACGGTGGAAGATGTGGCGCATTCGGTGGCGTACTTCGCGTCGGAAGAGGCGGAGTATGTGACCGGGCAGGTCGTGAATGTGAGTGGCGGGTGGATGTTGTAACACCGAGGATTCAGGGGCTAAAGCCCCTTTGTTGTGGCTGGCATTTTGTCGCGGCTAAAGCCGCGACCCACAAGGCGACGAAGCAACGGCAAGAAGCCGCGAGGAACGGGCCTCCTTCCTTATGAAAGCATGAAAGCGTTCCGATGAGAGTGTTCCCATGAAAGCGTTGACGGCGGCGGAGATGCGCGAGGTCGATCGGTTGACGACTGAGCGGCATGGGATTTCTGGGCTGCAATTGATGGAGACGGCGGGGACCCTGGCGGGGAATGCGTTCGCGAAGTTGATTCGCGAAGCGCGGCTGGAACCGGCCCACTGCATTTGTGTGCTTTGCGGGAAGGGGAATAACGGCGGGGATGGGTTTGGGGTGGCGCGGCATTTGCGGTCGGCGGCGGCGAATGTGTTTGTGGTGTTGTTTGCGAAGGAAGAAGAGTTGAAGGGCGATGCGGCCACGAATTTTTCGCGGTGGCGGGAGGTTGGCGGGGAAGTTGTGTTTGTAGCGGATGAGAGCGGGTGGGGAGCGATCGCTGCGCGGGCGCTGGATGCCGACGTCATTGTCGATGCGATGTTTGGGACGGGATTTCGCGGAGTTGCGAGCGGTGCGATTGGGCGCGCGATTCGCGACGTGAATGAGAAGTCGAAGGATGCGACCGCGGTGCGGCCGGCGTTGATTTTGGCAGTGGATACGCCTTCGGGTTTGCCGTCGGATGGAGAGGCGGGGGAAGAGCCGATTTTGAAAGCGCATCACACGGTGACGTTTACCGCGCCGAAGGTCGGGCAGTTGATTTCGCGGAATTCGGCGGCGGTGGGTTCACTGCGGGTGGTGAATATTGGTTCGCCGGTTGCGCTGGTTGAAGAGACTGGGAAGAGCGCGGTGCGTTGGAGCGATGCCGGTGAATTTGTTGGGATGCCGCTGGTGCGGAAGAGCGACGGGCACAAGGGGCTGTACGGAAATATTTTGATCGTGGCGGGATCGCTGGGGAAAAGCGGAGCGGCGGTGATGGCGGGGAGCGCGGCGTTGTGGGCGGGCGCGGGGTTGGTGACGGTGGCGACGCCGGATGTTGTGCTGCCGATTGTGGCGGCGGCGCATCCGGAATATATGACGGAGGCGCTCGCGACAACTAGAGATGGAACGATCGCGAGATCGAATTTAGGAGATCACTTTTCAACAATTACGAAAGGGCGCACGGTTGTTGCGATCGGACCTGGGCTTGGACAGAACGAAGAGACGCAGGAATTTGTGCGATCGGTGGTGAAGACGACTGAGTCGCCGATCGTGCTCGATGCTGATGGATTGAATGCGTTCGCGGGACGGGCGGATGAGTTGCGCGAGCGAAAGAGTAAATTTTTGGCGATTACGCCGCATCCGGGGGAGATGGCACGGTTGCTCGGATCGTCGGTGAAGGAAGTGGAAGCGGATCGCGTGAAGACGGCGACGGAAGCGGCGAAGCGGTGGAACGCGCACGTGATTTTGAAGGGGGCGCATACGATTGTTGCGGCGCCGGATGGGCGATTCCTCGTGAATACAACGGGGAATGCGGGATTGTCGAAGGGCGGGTCGGGAGATGTTTTGACGGGCGTGCTGGCGGCGATGACGGGGCAGTTTAAGACGGATGATTGGTTGCGGACGCTGGCGCTGGGTGTGTATTTGCATGGAGCGGCGGCAGAGGTTGCGTCGCGCGGGACGGATTTGTCGGGGATTGTGGCTAGCGATGTGGCGCGAGCGGTTCCACAGGCAAGGCTGGAGCTTGTAAGGGAGTTGCAGCGACGTGGCTGAGCAAACTCAAGATGGAATTGCGAGCGAGCCGAAAAGCGTGGTTACGCGGTCGGCGGAAGAAACAATCGCGTGGGGTAGAGAATTTGCGCGCGGGCTGAAGGCGCCGCTGCTGGTGCTGCTTATGGGAGATTTGGGTAGCGGGAAGACGACGCTGACGAAGGGGATTGTGGCGGGGCT
>DATAMU010000822.1:0-3451 GCA_036266605.1 Candidatus Acidiferrum sp.
CCGTACATCAAGGCGACGATTCCGCAAGGCATCGACGAAGAAATCGTTCTGGACCGCACAACGACGATCCGTGCGTCGGTAAACGACGTCGAGCGTTCGCTGATCCTATCCGTCCTCTTGGTCATCCTGGTCGTTTTTCTGTTTCTGCGAAATTGGCGCTACACCTTAATTCCTAGTGTGGCTGTGCCGGTGTCGCTGATCGGGACGTTCGCGATCATGTATCTCTGTGGCTACAGCCTCGACAACTTGTCGCTGATGGCGCTGACGATTTCGACGGGGTTCGTCGTCGATGACGCGATCGTGGTGATGGAGAACATCTCGCGCCACCTCGAAAACGGCATGAGGCCGATGCAGGCGGCTCTCAAGGGCGCGCAAGAAATTGGCTTCACCGTATTTTCCATCAGCGTATCGCTGATTGCCGTATTCATTCCGATTTTGCTGATGGGCGGGATCGTCGGGCGCTTGTTCCGCGAGTTTGCGGTAACGCTTTCGACGGCCATCGCGGTGTCGATGGTGATTTCGCTGACGACGACGCCGACGATGTGCGCACACCTTTTGAAAGCGCATGACGAAGAGAATCATGGGCAGCTCTACCAATGGAGCGAGCGATTTTTTGCGGGGATGCTGGCGTTCTATCGGCGTTCGCTTACGTGGGTTCTCGACAATCCTGGATTGACGTTGGTGGTGCTGATCGTGTTGATCGGCATGAACGTGTTGCTGATCGTGCGAATTCCGAAAGGGTTTTTCCCGCAGCAAGATACGGGCGCGATCGTCGGCGGCATGCAGGGTCCGCAAGATGCTTCGTTTGCAGTAATGAACAATTCGGTCCAAAAGCTCGTCGCCGTGGTCAAAGCCGATCCTGCCGTGCAAAACATCATCGGGTTCACCGGCGGAAATGGCGCGACGAACACGGGCTTTTTGTATGCGGCACTGAAACCACTCAATGAACGGAAAGTCAGCGCAACCGACGTCATCAACCGTCTGCGGCCAAAAATGAATTCGCTCCCGGTGGCGTCCGCGTTCTTGCAGGCTGCCCAGGATCTGCGAATCGGCGGCCGCGGAAGCAACGCCCAGTATCAATACACGATTCAGTCAGACACGGTGGAAGAACTCGTTCACTGGGGACCGATTTTGCTCAAGGAAATACGCAAGCTGCCGGGTTTGCAGGACGTCAATACGAATCAGCAGGATGGCGGGCTCGATGAAGTCCTGACGTACGATCGTGTGACCGCGGCTCGGCTTGGGATCACGCCGCAATCCTTGAACTCGACTCTATATTCGGCATTCGGGCAGCAGGAAGTCTCGATCATCTACACGCAGCTCAATCAGTACTACGTCGTGCTCGAAGTCGCGCCGCGCTTTTGGCAGAGCCCCGAAGGACTGCGCGACATTTATCTGAATACGCAGAAGGCGGGAAATGTGCCGTTGGCCGCGGTTGCAACGAGTCGCCCGAGCACGACGGCGCTCGCGGTAAATCACACAGGCTTGTTCCCTTCGGTCACGGTTTCCTTCAACCTGGCGCCAAACGTTTCACTCAGTCAGGCGACAGCTGAGATCGAGCAGATGAAAGCGCGACTGGGCGCGCCCAGCACGGTGCGTGGTTCTTTCTCGGGCACCGCCGAGGCTTATCAGCAGTCGCTCAGCACCGAGCCGATCTTGGTGCTCACGGCACTGCTCGCGGTCTACATCGTTTTGGGAATTCTGTACGAGAGCCTGGCGCATCCGATCACGATTATTTCGACGCTGCCGTCCGCCAGCGTCGGAGCGATGCTCGCGTTGATGCTGTTCAAGGTCGATCTCAATGTGATTTCGATCATCGGAATCATCCTGCTGATCGGCATCGTCAAAAAGAACGCGATCATGATGATCGATTTCGCGCTGATGACCGAGCGCCAGGAACACAAATCGACGCGCGATTCGATTTTCGAAGCGTGCATGCTGCGCTTCCGCCCGATCTTAATGACGACGATGGCGGCCCTGTTCGGTGCGTTGCCGCTGGCGTTTGGCACCGGCACCGGCTCGGAGCTGCGGCGGCCGCTCGGTATCACGATTGTCGGCGGGCTGATCGTCAGCCAGGTGCTCACGCTCTACACGACGCCTGTCGTTTACCTCTTTATGGACCGGATGCGATTGCGCCTTGCGGGCAAGGAATTCGACGACGTGCCCGGAGCAACGCCGCATCCCGCTGATTGAAAGGACAAAACAGCTCGAACGTTTGCCTATGCGACTGTCTCGATTTCGAATGAATTCATCACCGAGGCTCCCACGCGCGTGCCGCATGGCGGCGCGCTTTTCGGCGTTGCCGCTTCTTGGCGTCGTGCTGTTCTCGGGCTGCTCGGTTGGACCGAAATATCACAAACCGGCGGCTCCGGTTGCGACCACGTATAAAGAGAATCCTGAGAATTTTCCGGAAGCCCAGCAAGTATGGAAAGTGGCCGACTCGAACGCTGCGATGCTGCGTGGCAAGTGGTGGGAGATCTTCAACGACACCGAACTGAATACGCTGGAAGAGCAGCTTGATTCCAGCAACCAAAACGTCGCGCAGGCGTATCAGAACTACATCGCTGCACGCGAAATCGTGCAGCAGGCGCGTTCGCAGTTTTTTCCTACGATCTCGACTGCGCCCGCGATTAGTCGGCAGCGCTCCTCCGCAAATCTGGGAGCCGGTGTGTCGGGAGGCGGCGGCACGGGAACCGGCTCCGCGAACGTTTCGCCGACGAATCTTTTCGAGCTGCCTGGGAACGTTTCGTGGGAGCCCGACCTGTGGGGCAAGGTACGCAATACTGTCGCGCAGGCGCAATTTGCGGCTCAGGTGAGTGCGGCCGATCTCGCCAATACGAAGCTCTCGCAGGAATCGAGCTTGGCGCAGCTTTTGTTTGAGATTCGCGGCCAGGACGCGCTTCAGAAATTGTTCGACGACACCGTCGCCGCCGATCGCAAGACCGTCGATTACGCGCAAGCGCAGTACGACACCGGCGTCGGCGACAAGATTTCGCTCGTCGAAGCGCAAACGGCATTGCAGAACGCGGAGTCCACAGCGATTGCCGTGCGCCTCAGCCGCGCGCAGTTTGAGCACGCGATCGCGGTATTGGTCGGCAAAACTCCGGCAGAGGTTTCGATCCCGGTGAAGCCGCTGGATTCGACGCCGCCGCCGGTGCCACTCGGCATTCCGTCGCATTTGCTCGAACGCCGGCCGGATATCTCCGCCGCCGAGCGCACGATGGCGGAAGCAAATCGGCAGATCGCTATCGCATACGCAGCCTACTATCCCAACGTCACGCTGTCGGCGAGCGGCGGATTCGAGTCGTCAAAGTTCACGAGCTGGTTTGCATGGCCGAGTCGCTTCTGGTCGATCGGCACGTCGTTGTCCGAAACGATCTTCGACGCCGGCTTGCGCCGTGCGACGGTGCGCCAATTCATCGCGGTCTATAACGCGGACGTTGCGGGTTAC
>DATAMU010000823.1:0-11927 GCA_036266605.1 Candidatus Acidiferrum sp.
CCGAAAGTGAGCTTTGCGTCGCGGAGGCGCTCCAGAAATTCCGATGGAAAATTCGGATCTCCCGACAGCACTGGCCGCAACAAATCATGCCAATGTTCGCGAGGATCAGTCACCGCCGGAATTTGCGCGGAGGCACTCATTATTTATTTTTAGTTAGCGAAGATTTCACAGTGGCTGCCGGTTTCGGCGCCGTGGCCGGCTGACTGACCGCGGCTGTCGTCGCAGTAGCCACTCGCGCGGCGGACTTCGGAGCGCCGACGAATCCGCTCGACGCTCCAAATCCGAGCATTTCTTCCCAACGCGGCCACGTATTCGAGATGTCGCCATTCAAAGCGCGATCGATGACGAGATGCGCCATCTGCTCGACGACGTGCTCGAAATAAAACTCAGTGATGCGATCGCGTTCGAAATCGGGCGCCGGATTCAAGAAGTCGATCGCCCACGGCACGCCGTCTTTGATCGCGAACTCGATCGTATTCATTTCGTAGCCGAGGGCCTGGTTGATCGTGCGCGCGTCGTCCACGATGCGCGCGCCGAGCTCTTTCGAAAGATAATCGTGCTCGACGAGATAGCGTCGTTCCTTCGGATCGTAGCGAACGGGCAGAATGTCGGTCTTGCCAAAAGTGAAGCAACGGACGTAGCCCTCGAAGTCGATGAATTCCTGCAAGGTCATGCAGTACGGCGCGGTCTGATCGTACGCGGCAAACAATTCTTCTTTATTGTTCACCTTATAGACGTGCTTCCATCCGCCGCCGGAATACGGCTTCAAAATCGCAGGCCGTCCGACGTAATCGAGCAAACCATCCCAATCGACTGGATATTTCAAGTTGTGCAGCGATTCGGAAGTGATGTCGACGTCTTTGGGATATCCCTTTTGCGGAAGCAGAACTGTCTTCGGAATCGCGATGCCGAGCTTCGCCGCGACCGAGTAGTTGAAATATTTGTCGTCGGCCGTCCACCAGAACGGATTGTTGATGACGTACGAGCCTTGCAGCACGGCGTGTTTGAGGTAGCCACGGTAGTATTCGACTTCGTGCGAAATGCGATCGACGATCACGCTGTATTCGGCGAGCTCGTTCATCTTGGTGCCGCCGATCTTGACGAATTCGGCGGCGACGCCCACACCCTTGCCAAGCTGATTCACTTTGGCGATGAACGCCGGCGGGAAGCTGTATTCGCGGCCGCAGAGAAGGCCAACTTTTTTCACTGGTTGCATCGATTGCTCCTCAGAAACTGGGGACGCTGCATGGAATTCGGAATCTTCAATCCGCGGACCGGTTGTATCGGGTGATGCATCAAGCTCGGATTGAGGGCCGCTCTCTGATTCTTTCTTCGGCTCACGGTGAATCGGCTCCTCAATCAAATCGGAGTGATAGCGCCGGGCATCGTCTTCAGGCAACCGGTCGAGCAACCGGTTTACGTGTTCGAGAGACGAGCGGGCGCGGTTCAGGGCCGCGGACAACTGGTTCATTCAATTTATCGCATGTGCGGATGACGCTCTCGGCTGGATGACGCCCCCACGGGTTTCTTCAACCAGGTGCCGCACGACCGCTTTGAGGTCGCCGGTTTCCTGGTAGACGCGAAGCTGGCGCTCGGCGCTGGTGCCTTCGCGCAAAATTGTGTGCACGTACTCGACGGCGCTGCGGCTGCCAAGATCATCGACGACATCGTCCACGAATTCGAGCAGTTCGGTAGCCAGCTCGCGCATCGGGACTTCGGCTTCCTTGCCGAAATCGATGAGCTTGCCCTCGATGCCGTAACGCGCGGCACGCCATTTATTTTCCTCGATGAGGGCACGCCGATACAAACGGAAGCTCATGTTTCCGGTGTAAAGCCTGTGTAATTTTACGACGATGGCTTGTGTCAGCGCGGCGATAGCGACGGCTTCTTCGACTTTTGTGGTGACGTCGCACATGCGAAATTCGAGTGTGCCGAACGTTGGATGGGGGCGAACGTCCCACCAGATTTTTTTTCCATTGTCGATGGAATTCAGTTTGACGAGCAGATTGACGAAATTTTCGTACGCGCTCCACGACTCGAAGAGTTCGGGAACGCCGGTGCGCGGAAATCGACGAAAAACCGTGGTACGAAACGATTTGAGGCCGGTGTTGCGGCCCATCCAGAAGGGCGAACTAGTGGAGAGCGCAAGCAGGTGCGGCAGGAAGTAACGCACCATGTTCATCATGTCGATGGTCGTCTGCTTATCGGGCATGGCGACGTGGATGTGCATGCCGAAAATCAAGAGCGAACGCGCCAGCTGCTGCAATTCCTCGACGATATTTTCGTAGCGCTCGCCGGGAGAGATGACTTGATCGATCCAGCTGGAGAAGGGATGCGTTCCGGCGGCAACGATCTGAAGGTCGGCGCGTTCGGCCGCGGCAATCAATTCGCCGCGCGTGCGATGCATCTCTATACGCAAGTCGGCGACGCTGTCGCAAATCTTCGAGCCGGTCTCGACGATCGACTGGTGCATCTCGTGCTTGACCTGCTCGACGATGTCCGGCGAAGCGGCCGACACGAGCTGCATGACGTGCGAACGCAGCTCCATCGTCGCAGGATCAATGATTTGGAACTCTTCTTCGACGCCGATCGTGAAGCGGTGAGCCATAGGACGGCCCTCCGGAGTGCTTGGGCTTACGGGGACCAAGAGGCGGTATCATACGCCGCTGAAAATAAAATTACATCAGGGGGATGTAGTAGTACCGGAAAGAGAGTCGACAGTCGAAAGTTGAGAGTCGAAAGGGAAGAAGCGGTTTGCGAAAAAGCTGCGATCGCGGCGTTTTGGGCCCAGCGATGTTGCGCCCTTACAAAAAGTATGTGAGTCGCTGGTGGGACGAGGGTAGAGCGAGAAGGGAACCGACGCGAGCCCCGGGGAAGGGTAAGGACGGGCACGGCGGGCCGTGCCCTGCGTGGTGACCGATCAACGAGCGGCTGCGACAACGCGGCTGCGGAAAAACAATTCAACGACTGCAACAACAACGACCAGCCCGGCGAACGTAGACTACGGCTGACATTACGCCGCGCCCATCGCGCGACGCTGCTGGAAGCATTCGCGACAGAAAACCGGGCGTCCTTGCGTCGGACGGAACGGCACCGTAGTTTCCTTGCCGCACTGCGAGCAAGTGGTCTTGGTCTCGGAACGCATCGGAGTAGCGCCATTCGCGCCGCCGCCGACACCTTCCGCACGCTTGGCCTTGCACGCTTTGCAGCGCTTGGGCTCGTTCTTGAAGCCCTTGTCGGCGAAAAACATTTGTTCGCCGGCAGTGAACACAAATTCAGAATTGCATTCAGAACACTTCAGTACTTTGTCGTGGAATTCCATGAGCCGCCCCCCTTAGCCCGGAGCGAGCGAGAGGGATGAGCGAGCCATGCACCGTGGGGCCGGGACGTGGGAATTGCCGCCGCCGGGGGGAAATCCGGATGCCGCACTCCTGGGCCTGAGGGTACCTAGCTTCATCACAACCCAACAACTGCTTGACCGGGTCTACATCACGGAAGCGCGGCGCTCAGAGGAGGGCGAGGAGGGAATTGGCGGCCCCGATCGGGTGACCGGAGCCGCCGTACAGATTAATCCGCTTCTCGACGCTGCTTCTTGCGCAGTCGCTTACGCGAAAGGGCTTCTTTGGCACGGCGCTTCTCGCCGGGCTTCATATAGAAGCTATGCTTCTTGATTTCCTTGATGATGTCTTCCTGTTGCACTTTGCGCTTGAATCGGCGCAAAGCGTTCTCCAAGGACTCAGATTCCTGGATGATGACTTCAGCCACGTTAAATTCACCCCCAATCCGGTTCGGATTGGTAACTTGCGGTGTCGTTGTTTACGGTGCACCGCCCAAGAACATTATCGCATGCAATCGGCGATATGCGCATGAGCACGTGGACAGGATTATGGGGCATCTTGTAGTCAATTCGAGTATCAGGTGTCAAGTGCTTCTTATGAAAAACGGGCCGCAGGGCGGAGAATTCGGCGAAGTGTTAGCGCGCGGTGTACGTATAGTGAACTGGTAAAGGTTTCGAAAGCCATTGATTTGGTTGGAATTCCAAGCATTTTGACGTTTTTTGGAGCTCGTGGGGCAACAGAGGCCACGGCTGTTGCTGGTTAGGCGGCAACCGAGGGAAAGAGCCTGGGTCGGTTTTGGTGGATTTGGCGGAAAAGCGGCACGGCAGTCGGTGGCGGGTGCTCGTGCATCCAAGCTCTCGCTGCGTCGCGCGAATCGTCGCCGACTTTGCCTTACGGCAATTGGGTATTGCTCTTCGCATCTGTTGTGTTGGTAGAATGTGCCGCTTTAGTGCGCCGTCTGGAGGTCGTTGATGTCCGAGATGCGTGACGCTATTGGAGTCTTGCTTGCCGGCGGCCAGGGTGAGCGTTTGTGGCCTCTGACACGGGATCGCGCGAAGCCCGCCGTGCCGTTCGGGGCGATCTATCGCATCATCGACGTTACGCTGTCGAACTGTATCAACTCCGCGCTGCGCAAAGTTTTCGTTCTCACTCAATACAAGGCGCTTAGCCTCAACCGTCACATTCGCCAGGGTTGGTCGTCGCTGATGGGATTGGGCGACTACATCGAAGTGTTAGCGCCGCAGATGCGCGTCTCGAATCAGTGGTATCAGGGCACGGCGGACGCCGTGTATCAGAACATTTATTCGATCGGCAGCGAGCACTCGAAATACATTTTCATTTTGTCGGGCGATCACATCTACAAAATGGACTACAACCGCATGCTGCAACAGCATGTGGAGTCGGGCGCCGAAGTTACGGTCGGGGTCATCGAGGTGCCGATCGAGGCGGCGGCGAAGCAGTTTGGCGTGATCGAGGTCGACAAGGATTACCGGATTCGCGGATTCGAAGAAAAGCCGGCGCATCCGAAGGAGTCGCCGCATCACGCGGGGCATTGCAACGCGTCGATGGGCATCTACATTTTTAATACGCAGCTGATGATTCCGATCTTGCTGGCGGACTCGGAAGATCCGAAGTCGGCGCACGATTTCGGCAAGGATATTTTGCCGCGGATTATTTCGAAGCATCGCGTGTTTGCGTATAACTTCGTCGATGAGAATAAGAAGGATGCGTTGTATTGGCGTGATGTGGGGACGCTGGACGCGTACTACGAAGCGAACATGGATTTGACGTCGGTGTCGCCGATTTTTAACTTGTACGACAAGAACTGGCCGATTCGCGGATGGCAGCATCAGTATCCGGCGGCGAAGTTTGTTTTCGCAGATCCGGAGCGCATGGGTGTGGCGATCGATTCGATCGTTGCCGGCGGTTCGATCATTTCGGGCGGACGCGTGCAGGGCTCGATTGTTGGCTATGACGTGCGCGTGAACAGCTACAGCGAAGTGTCGGACTCGATCGTCTACAACCACGTGAACATCGGGCGGCATTCGCGGATTCGGCGAGCGATCATCGATCGGCACGTGACGCTGCCGGAGAAGACGGAAATTGGGTACGACGCGGAAGCCGATAAGCGGCGATTCCATGTGACCGAGTCGGGAATTGTAATTGTGGTGCGACAAGAGTCGCTGATCGAGGAGCCGGAAACGCAGTAGTCGGCGTTGCACACTCGAAACTCGAAAATTGGTTGCTGGGTCGCTTCCGCCGAACGATGGCAATCGACAACAAATGGAGATGTGTATGAATTGCCTTGGGCGAATTCTTGGTATTGGTGTGGCTATCCTCCTCGCGGCGGCGGGTTCGGTTGCGGCGCAGACTCCATCCGCAGTGGCGCCGAAGTCGGCCAACAAGGCCGAATCATGCTCACAGGTGGCGAAGACACAAACGGATTTGAGTCAATGTGCCGGGAAAGAATTACAGCAGGCCGAGGCTCGTCTCGCCGCTCTGTTGAAGCGACTGGGAATTGATTCGAACAGCGCTGAAGAGAGGGCTTGGGAGGCGTATCGCGACGCGCAGTTGAAGGCGATCTATCCGCCGGTGAGCGATGAACGCGCCGAGTATGGCTCGATTTATCCGATGTGCTGGGCCATGTTGAAGAAAAAACTGACCGAGAGCCGCATTCGGGATTTGAAGGCGCTGACGATTAGCGAGGGCGATGGTTGTCTTGGGTATCGCGTTGGTGGGAACGAAAAGTAGTCCTTCGTTCTGCGTCGATCCTGAACGAACTCTTCGAATCTGTTGCGTAGATTCACTCCGCGTTGTGACTTCTCCTCTTTCTTCTGTAAAATCTTTGATTCACAACCGCTGAGGAGAACATACCGAAATGTCCACGAAGATCACTCGAGTCCACGCGCGCCAGGTTATCGATTCGCGCGGCAATCCCACCGTTGAGGCTGACGTTTACGTCGGCGCCGGAGTTCGCGGGCGCGCCGCGGTGCCGTCTGGCGCATCCACCGGTGAGCACGAAGCGCTCGAAATGCGCGACGCCGACAAGTCGAAATACGTCGGCAAGGGTGTGCTCAAGGCGGTGGCGAATGTGCACGGCGAAATCGCCAAGGCGGTGAACGGGCTCGACGCCGGCGATCAGCGCGCGCTCGATAAGCACATGCTGGAGCTGGATGGGACGAAGACGAAATCGCGGCTCGGCGCGAACGCGATTCTTGCCGTCTCGATGGCAGCGGCGCGCGCTGCGGCGAACGCGCAAAACCTGCCGCTGTACAAATATCTGTCGAAGTATTCGACCGACAGCTCGGCAAACCTTTTGCCCGTGCCGATGATGAACATTCTCAACGGCGGCGCGCACGCCGACAGTTCGGTCGATTTCCAGGAGTTTATGGTGATGCCGATTGGCGCTCCAAATTTTTCGGAAGCGCTACGCTGGGGCGTCGAAATTTTTCACGCGTTGAAAGCTGCGTTGAAGAAACACGGCTACTCGACCGCCGTCGGCGATGAAGGCGGCTTCGCGCCGAGCTGCAAGTCGAACGAAGAAGCGATTCAGATCGTGCTCGAAGCGATTTCGAACGCGGGCTACAAACCCGGCGAACAGGTCAGCATCGCGCTCGATCCGGCGTCGAGCGAGTTTTACAACAAGGCGAGCGGGAAGTACGTGTTCAAGAAATCCGACAAGTCGCAGCACTCGTCGGACGAAATGGCTGCGTACTGGACTTCGTGGGTCGAGAAATATCCCATCGTCTCGATCGAAGACGGCATGGCCGAAGACGATTGGGCCGGATGGAAGACGCTGACGAATAGCGTCGGTTCGAAAACCTCGAAGAAAAAAATCCAGCTCGTCGGCGACGACCTCTTCGTCACCAACACCGAGCGCCTATCGCGGGGCATCAACGAAGGCATCGCCAACGCGATCTTGATCAAGCTGAATCAGATCGGCACGGTCACAGAAACGATCGACGCCATCGAACTCGGCCGCAAAGCCGGGTTCAACTCGATCATTTCCCACCGCAGCGGCGAAACCGAAGACACCTTCATCGCCGACCTCGCCGTCGCGACCGCCGCCGGACAAATCAAAACCGGCTCCGCGTCGCGCACCGACCGCATCGCCAAATACAACCAGCTCCTGCGCATCGAAGAAGAGCTCGGCGCCGCGGCGCGTTTCCCAGGCAAATCCATCTTCGCCAAGTAGCGCAGCCTCAACCGCACGTTCGTAGATTTGTAGGGGCGCAGCATGCTGCGCCCCAGCTTGCCCAGCCGTAAGAAATCCACCTCGCCCTGTTTTTTTCCGCTCGAGCCAATGGGAAGCTAACTTCATCGCTGGACCTCGTCACTCGCCGAATGTAATATCCCTCTCCCCGGGGAGACTCAAATGTCCAGCCGCTATCGCCACGTCATGACTGGTGTGATCCTGCCGCTCATCCTCGCCGCATTCGGCCTTTTCGATTTGCATCAGCGCCCGGAATTCGCTCACATCCGCTTCGTCGATGCATTTCAACTCGGCGCGTGCGGCGTGTGCCTGGGCATCGGCCTCACCGGCTTCATCGAATTTCTGCGCGCATCGCGATCCAGCAATTAATCTCAAAACGCGATCGCATCGCCATCGTTATGTCCTCCAATCCGAACGCGAACTCCGCTCCATCCAGCAGCAATCTCCCACTCCGCATCGCCACCGACGCGGATGTCCCCGCCATCACGCGCCTCATTAATGCCGCGTTCGTCGTCGAACGCCCCATCTTCGACAACGATCGCATCGACGACTCCGGCGTGCGCGACTACATGACCAAAGGCAAATTCCTCCTCCACCACGATCCGCTCCACAACGCAATCGCCTGCGTCTACCTCGAGCCAAACATCAACGACGCCCGCTGCTACGTCGGCCTGCTCTCCATCGCACCCGAACATCAAGGCGCCGGCCTCGGCCGCCGCATCCTGTCACAATCCGAAAATTTCGCGCGCAACGCCGGCTGCCACACCATCTGGCTCCGCACCCTCAGCGCTCGAGTCCCCCCATTACGCCCTTACTACGAACGTTTTGGCTACAAGCTCCTCGAAATCATTCCGCTCCCACCGGTCTTCCATCCCAAAATTCCATGCGAATTCGTCGTCATGGAAAAGCGCCTCACCTGACTTCTCGCCGGCCCAAAAATACCTCAAAGCGTAAATACCCACCTCAGCACGCAACGTTCGAATTACCACCTCAGCCCAACGCTTCCATGCCATCCTGATTTCATCAAGGTCCATTTTCCCGAGACTCAGCGAAAACCGGAGATCGCGATGAGCCTTCCCCCAGCGCCGCAACTCCCGCCAACTCCTGCGCCCGCTCTACCCGCCAACTGGCAACCCGCCTATCCCGGCGAGCCCACAAAAGACGAATGCACAATGGCGATGCTCGCGCATCTACTTCAAGTCTTCAGCGGCTTCATCGGCCCGCTCATCATCTTCTTTGTGAAACAGGATTCGAAATTCGTGAAATACCACGCGCTGCAATCGCTGATCTGGCAGGCCGCCTACATGATCCTCGGCATCGGCGCGATGGCCATTTTCTTCTTCACGATGTTCACATCCATCCTTCACTCGCCGCACGGAGTTCCGCAACAGCCCGGCGCGCCGCCTCCCGCATTCGTATTTTTCTTCCCGCTGATTTGGCTCTTCTGGGGCGGCGGCTGGGTCGTAAATCTGATTCTCGGCATCGTCTACGGTATCAAAGCGAATCGCGGCGAATGGGCCGGCTATCCGATCCTCGGCCGAATCCTACTGCGCGAATACAATCCCGCCGCTTTGTCGCATCCATCCGCGCCAAGAATCTGAACCTCATCCCAGTTTCGTAGTTTCCAAATCCCGCGCGCTTCGTGCAAAATACCGCCTCTCAACCCAACGGAGGCTCCATGCCCGCACGCAACGTTGAACGCAATTCGCCACGCATCTCCGCACGCAACCTCGTCCGCACCTCGGCCGCGTTCGCCCTCGCAACATCTCTCGCCATCTCCCCACTCGCAACGCGCATCACCGCGAACGCCGACGACCAGCCCCTCCTCGGCTACTCCGCCGACAACTCGCGCACCGAGCGCCAGTGGGAAGAAAAACTCCGTGCCATCCCCAGCACCGACAATCTCCGCGCCTACATGCAACATCTCACCGCGCATCCTCACAACGTCGGCACGCCCTACGACAAGGAATACGCCGAGTGGATCGCCGCCAAATTCAAGGAATTCGGCCTCGACACGCACATCGAACAATTCGACGTCCTCTATCCCACGCCGAAAGAGCGCGTCGTGGAACTCGTCGAAGGCGGCCCGAAATTCACCGCCAAGTTACAGGAGCCCGCGCTCGCTCAAGATCCCACTTCGAATCAACAAAACGAGCAGCTCCCCACCTACCACGCCTACTCCATCGACGGCGACGTCACCGCTCCGCTCGTCTACGTCAACTACGGCATCCCCGAAGACTACGAGCAGCTCGATCGCATGGGCGTCAGCGTCAAAGGAAAAATCGTCATCGCGCGCTATTACCATTCCTGGCGCGGCATCAAGCCCAAAGTCGCCGCCGAACATGGCGCCGTCGGCTGCCTCATTTACTCCGATCCGCACGAAGACGGCTTCGTGCAGGGCGAAACTTTTCCGCAGGGCGCCTGGCGTCCGAAAGACGGCGTTCAGCGCGGCAGCGTCGCCGATATGCCGTTCTACGCCGGCGATCCGCTCACGCCCGGCGTCGGAGCCACGAAAGACGCAAAGCGCCTCAAGGTCGAAGAATCTCCGACCATCACAAAAATTCCGGTGCTCCCGATTTCTTACGGTGATGCCCAGCCGCTTCTCGCCGCTCTCACGGGTCGCGTCGCGACCGGCGAATGGCATGGTGGCCTCGGCCAGACCTACCGCATCGGTCCCGGCCCCGCCAAAGTTCACCTCAAAGTGAAATCCAATTGGGACATCAAGCCGGTCTACGACGTCATCGCAAAAATTCCCGGCTCATCCGCGCCCGATGAATGGGTGATCCGCGGCAATCACTACGACGCGTGGGTCAACGGTGCCGAAGATCCGATCTCCGGCATGGACGCCGTCATCGAAGAAGCTCGCGCAATGGGCGAACTCCTCAAACAAGGTTGGAAGCCCAAGCGCACAATTATCTTCACCGCGTGGGATGGCGAAGAGCCCGGCCTGCTCGGCTCAACCGAATACGCCGAAGAGCACTACGACGAACTGAGAAAACACGCCGTCGCGTACATCAATTCCGACACCAACGGCCGCGGCTACCTCTTCATCGAGGGCTCGCACACGCTCGAAAAATTCACGAATGAAGTTTCGAAAGACATCACCGACCCCGAAACAAAACTTTCCGCGTGGAAGCGCGATCAGCTCCGCGAAATCGCCACCGCGCATTCGAGTGAAGCTCGCCAGGAAGCGCGCCAGCGCGCTGATTTGCGCATCGCCGCACTCGGTTCCGGCTCCGACTACACCGCGTTCCTGCAACACGACGGCATCGCCAGCGTCAATCTCGGCTTCGGCGGCGAAGACGGCGGCGGCATCTACCATTCCATCTACGACGATTTCTACTGGTACACGCATTTCAGCGACACCGATTTCGTCTATGGCCGCGCGCTCGCCCAAGCAGCCGGCACAATGGTGATGCGTCTCGCCGACGCCGATCTGCTGCCGTTCGAATTCACAAATTTCAGCGACACGATTCAGATGTACATCAAGGAGCTGAAAGCGCTCGCGACGAAATCGCGTGAAGATGCGCTCGAACGCAATCGTGAACTCGAGGAAGGTGTCTACTCCGCGACGACCGATCCGAAGCAGCCGCTCGCAGCTCCGCCGGCCGAAACTGTTCCGACCTATCTGAATTTTGCGCCGCTCGATAATGCCGCCGACACGCTCTCGCATAGCTCCGCGGCGTATCACAAGGCCTACGAACACGCGATCGCCAACGGCAACACCGCGCTGGCGTCTGCCTCACTCAGTGAGGTGAACGCTCTCTTGATCGAAAGCGAACGAAAACTTCTCACCGCCGAAGGCTTGCCCAATCGCCCCTGGTTCAAGCACCAGATCTACGCGCCCGGCTTCTACACCGGCTACGCCGTCAAAACCATCCCCGCCGTCCGCGAAGCCATCGAACTCAAACAGTGGAAGCAAGCCGACGAAGCCATAGAAGTCGTCGCAAAAGTCCTCCAATCCGAATCCGACCTGATCAACTCAGCCGCCGCCAAGCTCTCAGCCGCGACGAGTTCACACTAGCGCCGTTTCGACCGACGCGTAGGAGCGCTCCGGGGTGCCGCACCCTCAGTTTTTAGAGGGTGCGGTTTTTCCGCTCAACCAGGCCATTCGATCCGCCAAGCTTGGCTTTTCCGTTCCAGGCCGACCACCGATCCGTTGATCGCAAAACAAAAATATTTCGTCATTCCGACGGGAGCAAGCCGATGCTTTTCTTTCGGCTTGCGTAGCGAAGAACCTCTCTTCGATCTCTCCGTCGTGCGTGATGAATTTCTCTGCGCGCGACGAATCTCTCTCCGATTTTCGCCGATCGTTTACAATCAACCTCGACGCATCGCGCAAAAATCTTTACTTCATTACTTCTTTGCGTCACTAC
>DATAMU010000824.1:0-5304 GCA_036266605.1 Candidatus Acidiferrum sp.
TCTTGTGGCGCACCGACGGCCACATGGCGCTCGCTAACGCTCTCGCGCTAAAGCTCGCCGGAATCGATCGCGCTACGAAAGATCCTCCCGGCGGTGAAATCGTTCGCGACACGGACGGCAATCCCACAGGAATTCTCAAGGACTCCGCCACCGCACTCGTGACTCGCGTGATGCCTCCGTTGCCGATTGCGGAAGTAGATCAGGCGATGGAAGCCGCACTTCACGAAGCCGCTTCTCACGGCATCACCAGCGTGCAGAATCTTGCCGACACGCCCGAAGACGACAGCCAGCCGGAAGTCTTCCGCGAATTCCAGAAGTTCGAGCGTGCCGGCAAACTCACCGTGCGCATTTACCAGGGCGTGCGCGTTCGCGACTGGAAGATGTATGCCGATCCCGGCATAGTCGCCCCGTTCGGCAGTTCGCTCTTGCGCGTCGGCAATCTGAAGGCTTTCGCCGACGGCGCGCTCGGCTCCGAAACCGCGTGGATGGACGAGCCGTTCGCGAACAATCCGTCGAATCGCGGCCTCGCCAGCCCCGACCTTCTCGACGTCGAAAAGTTTTACGGTGAGATGCGCGCCGCCGACAAAGCTGGCCTTCAGCTCACGATTCACGCCATCGGCGATCACGCGATCAGCACGATCCTCGATCTCTACGCGCGTCTTGAAAAAGACAACGGTCCCGCCGATCGCCGCCCGCGCATCGAACACGTGCAGCACATTCATCCCGCCGACTATCCGCGCTTCGCCAAGCTTGGCGTGATTGCGTCGATGCAGCCGTATCACGCGATCGACGATGGCCGCTGGGCGGAAAAGGTGATCGGTCCCGAGCGCGCCCACTCGAGCTACGCGTGGAAGTCCCTGCTCGACGCCGGAGCGACGCTTGCTTTTGGCTCCGACTGGGCCGTCGCACCGCTCGACGCTGTCGCGGGAATTTACGCCGCCACAACGCGCCAAACGCTCGACGGCAAGAATCCCGGCGGCTGGATTCCCGAGCAGCGCATCACCGTCGCGCAAGCCGTGCACGCCTACACCGTCGGCTCCGCATTCGCCGAGCATCAGGAGAAAGTGAAAGGCTCGATCGAGCCCGGCAAACTCGCCGACCTCGTGATTTTGTCGGACGACATTTTTTCAATCGCGCCCGAGAAGATTCAGAACACAAAAGTCGATCTGACGATTTTCGACGGCCGCGTGATTTACGAGCGCAAGTGACCGCCGGCATCGCGTAAGAGTTGAGACCTGCGGAGAGAAACGGCACTAGAGCGGCGCAGCTTCGGTCCTGTGGAAAACGAAACGCGGTGCCGTGAATCGCGCGCGGTTTTGCAACGCCGTACCGTTGACACCGCGAAAATTTGGCCTAGGATGAAAGAGAGCCCACCGCCTGATCGTGCCTGGGGCCGATCAGGAAAACAAAATTTCGAGAGCCGATTTAGAACACGATGAGCACTGCCACCGCACTGCAACCCGAAATCGACGACGAGCGCCTCTATCGCATCGGCGAAGTCAGCCGCCTCTCCGACCTCAAGCCTTTCGTGCTGCGCTACTGGGAGACCGAGTTCCCCATGCTCGAACCGGTGAAGAGTCCCAGCGGCCACCGCATGTACCGCCAGCAAGACGTCGATATGGTGTTCAAGATCAAGCGCCTGCTCTACGACGAAGGTTTTACGATTGCCGGTGCCCGCCGCCACCTGCGCGAAACCAACGGCGCCATCCCCGTCGAGCCATCCGCCCGAGCCGCAGCCGCAGGAGCCGATGGCGCCAACGGTGCCTACGCGAATGCATCCGGACATGCCCATAACGGCGAATTGGGAGACGCGGCCGATCCGTCGGGTCACGCCGCGAGTTACGCATCGCACGCGCACGGACCACACGCGTCAGCTATGCCTCAGGCGCCTCGCGTCCAGACCGAAAACGCGGCCGAGTTGCTGAACCGCAAAATGCTGCTCGACCTGCGCGACTCTCTCCGCGGCTTCTTGACCCTTCTCGAACGCCGGGGACAGTGATAACCTTGAAGTCGAGTCGCCCATCATTTCCGGGCGATTTGCGCTGTAACTGGCGAGTTGGACGTTTCGAGTCGCAGCCGCATTGCGAGCTTCGTCCACGTTGTACTCGATAGTTCCTGCGTTTGCAGTGTTCGCCCTGACGCCGCCTCAACGGCGTCGTTTTACCCCGGTCGGGACGTAGCGCAGCCTGGTAGCGCGCACGCTTGGGGTGCGTGAGGTCGCTGGTTCAAATCCAGTCGTCCCGACCATTTTTAGACCTCGAGTTCTTTCCTTCCTGTCGCAATTTTCGAAATACCTGAAACTGTTGCGGACATCCAAGCCTTGACTGGGTTAGCCGTCTTCGCCAGACTCACAGCCAACCATGATCATCACGACTGAGTATGTGGATATTCCGATGGCGGGGCCGGCGATGCGGACGTTTGTTGCGGCGCCGAAGGCTGAAGGGCGGTATCCGGGGATTTGGAGTTATTCGGATATTTTTCAGCTTACACCGCCGACGCTGCGGGCTTGCGTTCGGCTGGCAGGGTATGGATTTGTTGTTGCGGCGCCGGAAATTTATCGGCGGATTGAGCCGGCGGGAACGGTGATCCCGTTTGACGACGCGGGGAAGGCGCGGGGCCAGGGAGACGCCTTGAAGACTCCCGTTGCGCATTTTGATGAGGATTGCCGGGCCGGTTTGGACTGGCTCTCGCGGCATCCGAAGGTCGCGCCGGGAAAAATTGGCGTGGTGGGATTCTGCATCGGAGGACACCTCGCGTTTCGTGCGGCGTTCCAACCGGATGTGCGCGCTACGGTCTGTTTTTACGCTACGGGGCTACATGACGGGAAACTCGGTCAGGACGCCGACGCCGGATCGCTGGCGCGGGCAAAAGAAATTCGCGGCGAGCTGCTGATGATTTTCGGAACGAAAGACCCGCACGTTCCGGATGCGGGGCGCGAAACGATCGATGGGGCGCTGCGAAATTCCGGCGCGCGCTACAAGACGTCGCTCTACCCAGCCGAGCATGCTTTTACGCGCGACGAAGGACCGCGGTTCGATCCCGAGGCGACCGATCAGGCGTTCGCGGAAATGATTCAACTTTTCCGAAACGTTTATCGAGATTAAATAAAATTTATCGATTCGTCGTCGCAAAGCAGACGATTTTCACAGCACAGATGATTTCCCTCTTGGCCGCGAAATCGCAAGCTTCTAAAATAGAAACATAGTGAAACTTGGAATTGATTTTGGAACGACACGCATCGTAGTTGCATCCGCAGACCGCGGAAACTATCCCCTCGTAAATTTCGAATCCTCAGACGGGAGCTTCAAGGATTTTTTCCCTTCCGTGATGGCGATCTCAGACGCTGGGCGCGTCTATGGCTGGCAGGCTCTGGAAATGCAGGGCAAGCCTGGCTGGACTTTGATTCGTTCTCTGAAACGCTATTTGAAGACCGCCGGTCCGAACACTGAAATCGTCGTAGACAACCATCACATCCACGTCGGGCAAGCGATCACGGAAATGATGGCGGCGTTGCGCACCGAGCTGCTGCACAAATCGACGCTGGGCAAGCTCGGGAAGAAAGACAAACTTCAGGTGATGCTCGGTGTTCCTGCGAACGCAAACACCAATCAACGTTTTTTGACCGAGGACGCCGCACGCAACGCAGGATTTGAAGTCCTGGGATTGATGAACGAACCGTCGGCGGCAGCGCTGGAATTCGCAAACCTCAACAGTGCCGACCGAAAGATGAAAGCGGGCAGCGGGCTGCTGGTATATGACTTGGGCGGCGGGACGTTTGACGTTTCGATTTTGGACTTGGGCGAGACGGAGCACGGAGTCATCGCCAGCGACGGCCTGCCTGATCTTGGCGGAGATGACTTCGATGAGATTCTCGCTTTCCTCGCGCTAGAACTTGGCGCAAGGCCCAAGCCTGACGAGGAATCGCTCACTTCGGCGGAGTGGTATCTGCTGTTTGAAGAATGCCGCGAGAAGAAAGAAGCTCTCAGTCCAAATAGTCGCAAGCTGAGCATCGATCTCGGCCGGGTTCGAAAAGATTGGGAAGAAATCTCGATCGGAGTGGACGCGTTTTATACGAAGTGCCGGCCACTGATCGAATCGTCTCGCGACGTGGTGGAAGCAGTGTTGGCAGCAAATCCTGAATACCCCATCGACACTTTGTATTTGACCGGCGGAGGATCCGAGTTGCCTCCCGTTGCCCGCGTGCTGAAAGAAACTTTCGGCAGAAGAGTGCGGCGTTCAGCTTACATGCGTTCGGCTACCGCGATTGGTTTGGCCATCGGAGCGGAAGGAAAGGAAGCGAAGCCGCTCCGCGATCAATTCACGAGGAACTTCGGCGTGTGGCGCGAAGCCGACTCCGGGAATAATGTAATTTTCGACGTTATTTTCCCGCGAGGCATCAAGCTTCCGGCAAAAGGCGAAGTGCCGCTGCGGAGCGCCCGTTCGTATCATCCGGCTCACAATATCGGTCACTTTCGTTATTTGGAATGCTCCAAACTAGGCCCCGAGAATCAGCCCGAAGGCGAGATCAGCAACTGGGAAGAAATACGAGTGGCATTCGATCCAGACCTGCGCAACTCAAACGATCTCGCGCAGCAGCCGGTCCGGCGTTACGGCAACGGGCAGAGTCTGTGGGTGGAAGAAGAGTACATTTGCGACGCCAGCGGCGAGGTTCGAGTGAAGATTCAGGAACGGCATACCGCGCAGGCCAACGAATATCGCTTGAGTCAAGTCGCGCGGCGCTAAAGTCGCTGATTCGAGTTGGTTCGTCCCGACTATTTAAAAGACCTTCTCCTAGTTTGCGATTTCTCTGAGCGAGATTCATGCTTGCCCATTTTTTCCAAGGATTTCGAATACTCCACGGCATATTGCTAGCGCTGGGTGCCGTAAGCTTGTTCGCCCTTTGGTATCGCACTCGATTTTGGCTTCCGGTCTATGCGCACGTTCTCGCTGTGATCGGGCTGATCGTCGGGGTTTTTTCCGTTGAAAGCGCTACGGGCGACGCGCCAATTGCAAAATATTCTCTCATTGGCAAGTGCCTCGCGGCGCTAGCGCTGCCAGCGATGGTTTATTTTTTCTTCATATTTTATGGCGGGCAGAAATCTGCTTATCGGCGGAAAGCGAAAAGTGCTAGCGAAATCGCCGACATCGTGGAGCGATTTCTGGACGGTAAGAGTTTGTATCCGCAGGAATGGAATGATTTTGTCGAGTGTGGGCACCCAGATGTCAGGCTCAATTCATACCGAAGGCGATGCTATGAGTTAGATCCGCTGGTCAATAGCCCCGCGCCACGAGATCCCAAGGCAC
>DATAMU010000825.1:0-2296 GCA_036266605.1 Candidatus Acidiferrum sp.
ATCGCCGAATTTCACACCACCGACACCCTCCGTCGCCGCCAAGGCTTTAATCAACTCGGCCCCGACGTCCTCGCCCCCGAATACAACGACGCCGAAATCCTCCGCCGCCTCCGCGCCCATCCCGACACCGAAATCGCCGAAGCCCTCCTCACCCAGTCGATCCTCGCCGGCATCGGCAACGTCTTTAAATCCGAACTCTGCTTCGCCTGCAACGTGAACCCCTTCCGCAAAGTCTCGACTCTCAGCATCACAGAACTCACCTGCCTCGTCTCAACAGCCCGCAAATATCTCCAGGCCAACGTCACCGACAATTCCGGCGACCAAATCGTCACCCACACCGGTCTCCGCCGCACCACCGGCCGCGCCGACCGCGAAGAAAATCTCTGGGTCTACAAACGCCACAACGAACCCTGCCGCAAATGCGGCACCCCAATCCAACGCCGCAAACAAGCCCCCAGCGCCCGCACCACCTTCTGGTGCCCCACCTGCCAACCTCTGTCGCCCCAACCTGCGCGAACCTAACTTTTAGTGAACACCATCCGTATCACTCGCCGCCTACTCGCAACTCCTTGCTAACATCCTCCAAAACTCCACCGAAAAGGCGCTCAACAAAATGAAACGTCTCGTCCTCCTGACGCTCGCACTCCTTCTCTCGTCCGCATCCTTCGCTCAAGACAAACCCGCCTCCTCCGAAGAAATCCAAATCCGCCAACTCGAACGCGCCTGGAACCAAGCCGAAGCCAACCAGCAAATCACTGAAGTCGCCAACCTCGTCGACGACACACTCGTCTACACCGACTACGACGGCTCCATCATGAACAAATCCGAATACCTGAAGTGGGTCGCCGCCCCTGAACAGAAAGCCGATCACCTTTTCGACGAAGGCATGACCGTCCACGTCTACGGCAACGCCGCCGTGGTCAACGGCATCTACCGCGAATCCGGCACCAACAAAGGCAAAAAATACGTCATCCGCTCCCGCTACACCGACACCTGGATCCGCTACGGCAGCATCTGGCGCTGCGTCGCCAGCCACAGCACCCTCATCCCCGCGAAATAACTGCTTCTCCCGCATCCCCGCCCGCCCGCTACAGGATTCGCCCGACGCGACCGCAGCCGTTTCAACGCTACTCTCTTCAAAACCACTCACGTCTGTATGCCCACCACTCCCGACAAACAAGATGTAAAGGCCATCGTCAACGACCCCGAAAGCCCGATCTCCACCGTCGCTGAAGCCGAAAAGGTTCAGGAACGCGTCGCGATCGGCGCCAAAGTCGTCTACGAAGCTGTTCGTCTCGAAGGCGAAGAAGAACTCGAGCGCCCCGCCATCGCACTGGCTTGGTCCGCCCTCGCCGCCGGCCTTTCCATGGGCTTCTCGCTTCTCGCCGAATCCGCTCTCACTTCCTACCTGCCCGGCGCACCCTGGCGCCCGCTCCTCGCCCGTTCCGGTTACTCGCTCGGATTCCTCATCGTGATCCTCGGCCGTCAGCAGCTGTTCACCGAAAACACTCTGACCGTCATCCTCCCGCTTCTTCTTCATAAGAATCTCGAGATGTTCGGAAAAGTTCTCCGTCTCTGGTCGATCGTTCTCTCCGCCAATATCGCCGGCACATTCCTGTTCGCTCTCTTGGTCGCCCGTACGCACTTCCTCGAGCCTGCGATTCAGCGTGCCATGCTCGACATCTCCGCCGCCCATATCGGTCCCGACTTCTGGACCATAGCCCTTCGCGCGGTCTTCGCCGGATGGCTCATCGCTCTTATGGTCTGGATGATGCCCGACGCCGCCTCCTCTCGCGTCTTCATCATTCTCTTCATCACCTACGTCATCAGCATCTGCAGTCTCAGCCATATCATCGCCGGCTCCGCAGCCGTGTTTTACCTTGTTGTTCTCGGCAAACTGTCTCTCGCTCGCTACTTCACCGCTTTTTTCTTCCCCACTATCCTCGGCAACATTGTCGGCGGAGTTTCACTCGTCGCCGCACTCGCGCACGCACAAGTCCTCGGCGGCAAAAAATAGCAGAGCCCGTTCTCCTGAAGCTCCCACTCTTCCCAAAACTTCCCTGTTGCTTTCCAAAAGGAGTCATGCCATCCTCCTGTTGGAATCCAAAATGACCTCCACCAACAACAACTCGGCCGTAAAAAAAACCGACGTCCTCCAGGGAACCCTCGCCCTCATGGTCCTCAAAACTCTCGACGTCCTCGGCCCTCTCCACGGCTACGGCCTCGCCCGCCGCATCGAGCAAATCAGCGGCGATCTCCTCGCCGTCAATCAAGGCACTCTCTACCCCGTCCTCCT
>DATAMU010000826.1:0-6930 GCA_036266605.1 Candidatus Acidiferrum sp.
GCGATCGAAATATTCCGCATCGGCGGATTGTGTACGAGCCCGTCAAACTTATCCGCCCAAGCCGCATACGCAAACACGCGCTCAATGCTTGCCGCAACTTCCCGCTTCGCCTGTTTCGCTCCCACAACACGCGCTAACCGCTCCCCAATCTCGTCGCTCCGCTGCGACAAATTCTCCGCGATGTAATACAAAATCTGCGCGCGATTGTGTGCCGTCGATTTGGCCCAGCCTTCGGCAGCCTTCCGCGCCGCCTCGACCGCGTTTCGAATATCCTTTCGATTCCCAAGCGGCGCTTCGCCCAACAACTTTCCGTCTGAGCCGCGCACTTCGAAGCTATAGCCCGAATCCGGACGCGCCTGCTTCCCACCGATATAAAGCTTTACCGTCCGATCGATCGACAGCGTTCCATTCGCTCCATCCGTCTTCGCGGCTCTCTCGCCACGCTTCCCTGCAGCGTCCGCAGCATCGGCCGTCTTCTCCGGCTTCTGCGCAGGCGCCTCCGCAAACCAAGCCGGCTCCAAATACTCCAGCATCCCCTCGCGCCCACCCTCGCGCCCGTATCCGCTTTCTCGATACCCGCCAAATCCGCACGCCGCATCAAACAAATTCGTGCTGTTCACCCAAACCACGCCGGCCTTCACCTGCGCCGCCACTTGCAGCGCCACATTCACGCTCTCACTCCAAACACTCGCCGCGAGTCCATACGCCGTGTTATTCGCCAATTCCACCGCTTCGCGCGGAGTTCGAAACGTCATCGCCGCCAGCACCGGGCCAAAAATTTCCTGCTGCGCCACCACCGAGGCCGGCTGCACATTGCTCAGCAGCGTCGGCGGGAAATACAACCCTCGCGACGGCAACTTAAAGTTCTCCGGCTGCCAGCACGTCGCACCTTCCGCGATTCCCTGCTTCACCAGCCGATCAATCCGCTCCAACTGCACGCGCGCGACAATCGCGCCCACATCGATCGCCTTGTCCAGCGGCGCCCCAACACGCAGCGTGCTCATCCGCCGCCGCACTTTCTCCAACAACGCCTCGGACACACTCTCCTGCACCAGCAATCGCGAACCCGCGCAGCACACCTGCCCCTGATTCAGCCAAATCCCATCGACCAATCCCTCGACCGCGCTGTCGAGATCCGCATCCTCAAAAATCACAAACGGCGACTTCCCACCCAACTCCAGCGACAACCGCTTGTGACTCGTCGCCGTCGCCTTTCGAATCGCTCGCCCGACCTCCGTCGATCCCGTGAACGCAATCTTGTCCACGTCGTCGTGCATCACCAGCGCTTCGCCCGTTTCCCCATCGCCGGTCACAATGTTCACAACACCAGCTGGCACCTCCGCCTCCCTGCAAAGCTCCGCAAACGCCAGCGCCGTCAGCGGCGTAAACTCCGCCGGCTTCAGCACCACCGTATTTCCAGCCGCGAGCGCCGGTGCAATTTTCCACGCCAGCATCAACAACGGAAAATTCCAAGGAATGATCTGCCCGACCACCCCGCACGCTACATGTCCCGGAAACTCCGACTCCAAAATCTGCGCCCACCCCGCATGATGATAAAAATGTCGCGCGACTAGCGGAATGTCCAGATCACGGCTCTCGCGAATCGGCTTCCCGTTGTCCATCGTTTCCAGCACCGCCAAGCGCCGCGAATGCTTCTGCACCAATCGCGCCAGCGCATACAAATATCGAGCCCGCGCATGCCCGCCAATTTTCTGCCACGCACGAAACGCGCCGCGCGCCGCCTTCACCGCCGCATCAACATCCGCACTCGATCCCTGCGCTACCGAAGCCAGCAGTTCCCCCGTCGATGGATCCGAGCTCTCGAAATATTTCCCGTCCGCCGGCTTCCTCCACTCCCCGCCGATGAAATGCCCAAACTTCCGCGAATGCCCGTCCAGCCACGCCACCACTTCGCGCGGATCTTCCGGCGCCGCTCCCCACTCCATCGACACAAATTTTTCGGTCACGCTCATGCTCTTACCTCAAAAATCGAAACGACTGCAGGGCCTGCATCAACTTCCCCTTCACCTCAGCCTCGTCCTCTTTCGAAAACTTTTGCGTCCCCGCGTCATAAACATCCGGACTCGTTGTCATCTCTTGAATCACCAACTCGTAGCACTTCCCCGCGTGAAACGATCGATAAATATCGCTGTTCTCGTAATGACTCATCGCCGCATCGCTCACGCGGAAATGCCGAAACGTCCCGCCGCCAATCGTCGTGTTCTCGCCTTTGATCTCACCCCAGTTCGCCGACCCCGCCGTGCAGCTCGCCGCATCGCCCGCGTTCACATCAATCGCCACGAAAAACGAAGCCCCATTGAAGTTCGGCTTATCCTTATATTTGTCCTTCGGATACCCAAAACACGCCGCCGTTACCCCCGCCCCGCCCGGATCGTTGCACCGGCAAGCCTCCGCCGGCGCCCACACGCTCTCCGACGTCACCTTCGCATCCGTCGTCTCGCACTTCACCAATTCCGCCGCGTAGTGAAATCCAAACGTCCCGTCCGCGCTCGTAAACGGCAGCGACCCACCCGCCCGCGGCGCCGCATCGCAAGCCGCCACAACTAATATCGTCGCGGCAATCACCGCCGCAAATCCACAGCCCCAACAAAACACTCGCCCCGAACAAACTCTCCTTAGCGCACCTTTGCCCACAGGGACTCTCCTCCGGCTCAACTCCGCCCGCAAACCGCTAACTCCCTCCATTCAATCACGCAACCGCCCTCATCGCCACATCGTTCCGCCTCCTCCATCCGACCCACACCACTCTCCTGACAGTGCGAATTTTGACATCGCCCGCTTTCATTCCCGCTAATCTGTCTCAACTCGAAGTAGTATCCCTACAGGGTGGCCCATGAAACGGCGAACGAAACGGAGAAGTAACCGATGAATCCCGCAACCGTCAGCTCAACCATTGAGAACGATCTCAAAGCGCGAACTTTCGCCGTTCAGGATTATTTCTTCCTCGTCGCCCGCTCGGTCAAAAGCGCCTTCGCCGCCAATCGCTACTTTTCCGATCTCATCGAGCAAATGGACATCATCGGCGTTGGCTCACTCCGCATCGTTATGGTCGCCCTGACATGCGTCGGCGGCGTCGTTGTCCTCAACGCCGCCGGCCAATTTCGCCGCTTCGGTGAAACATCGCTCACCGCCGATGCCGTCTCACTCGCTCTTCTCCGTGAACTCGGCCCCGTCTTCACCGCGCTTCTCGTCGCTGGACGCAACGCCACCGCCATGGCTTCCGAACTCGGCTCGATGGTCGTCACCGATCAGATCGACGCCATCCGCGCCTTCGGTATCGACCCCATCCGCAAACTGATGACGCCGCGCCTCGTCGCCACAGTTTTCGTCATGCCGATTCTCACCGCCCTCGGCGTATGCGGTGGCCTCGTCGGAGGCTTCCTCGTCGCTAAGCTAACCCTCCACGTTCCCGCCGCTCAATTCTGGACCCGCGCCATCGACTCCCTTCAACTCGGTGACGTCGTCATCGGCTTCGTCAAGCCGCTCATTTTCGGCTTCATCGTCGCCTCCGTCGGCTGCCATCAAGGCCTACGCGTAAAGGGCGGCACCGAAGGCGTCGGCCGCGCCACCATCTCCGCCTTCGTCGAATCCTCCGTCATCGTCCTCGTCGTCGACCTCTTCGCCACCAAGCTCCTCCTCTGGATCTTCAACCTCGGCTAACGTCCGCAATATCTGCTGGCATTGCTCGATAGTCCTACGCGGCATTTGGGTGCCGCACCCTTACGCTTTTCAAGGGTGCGGGTTTAGACTCCAAACCGCCTGACACCAATCCGCCCGGCAATCTTCTCTCCGCGCACCTCAGCGACCTCTGTGTCTCCACGTTCGCTTTTTCTCTCTCTTCGCTTTCGACTTTCAACTTTCGACTGTCAACTTCCTCTACACATCCACCTCGTCCACCGTCCCCACCATCGGAATCACCGCATCCACCTTCGTAATCCTGAACAACTCCACCACCTTCGCCCCAACCCCCGCCGCAACCATTCGCACGCCCTTCCCCCGGCAATGCACATAGTGCCGCACGATCCGTCCCAGCCCCGCCGAATCCATGTACGGCACCTCGCTCAAATCCAAAATATTCAGCTTCGGCAATTTCGCGTCAGGCTCCGCCCCAAAATTCAACATCTCATCGACCACCACCGGCGCCATCGACGCAAACATATCCCTCTGCGTGAACGGCCCGCGCATCCGAAATATCACCGTCCCCGTCGACTTCCCCTCCTTCCGCTCAATCGTAAAAGGAGTCGCCTTCCAAGTCTGTGCCTGCCCCTCTGTCATCTGAATCCCCCATTCAAGTTCGACTTCAGCAAATCAAATCGCACAACTCCGACCATTCCGATCGACACTGCGCAGCATTCTATACGCTACAAATTTTTCTGTCGTGTCCGTCCTGTCCGCTCACGGCAGTTGGGTGCCGCACCCTCAGGTTTTTAGAGGGTGCGGGTTTAGATTCCACACCATCTAACAACGATCCGTCCCCACACCTAAACGATCATGCGACTCTTCCATTCTCGCCTCGATCTTTCGACTGACCTCTTCCATGTTTATGGGTTGCGGCTTCAGCCGCGACATTCGAATTCGTGAGCAGGGGCTTCAAAACCTGAGCCGACTCCTAGCCGCAAAAATCCTACTTGACACCACACGGTACTTTGCATTACAAAGTCGATGAGGCCACCACCACCATGCTCATCAAGCGCTCCATCGCCACCATCGAACTCCTCCTGATCTTCCCCGCCTCTCTCTTCATGCTCTCCCTCTTCCTCCGCGACGTTCAGCCCGCCCCCTACCAACCCGCCCAGGCCGCCCGCGACATCGTCAACTGGTTCGCCGCTCGCCCCCACATCGGCCTCCAAGTTCTTCTCATCGCACTCCCCTTCACTGCTCTTGTCCTCGGCGTGGCCACGACGCTCCGCACCTGGCGTAGCGACCCACGCCTCCGCCAACTCGCGCTCGACACCATCTCCACCGTCCGCGCCTACGCCTCTGTCCTTCTCATCGCCGCCGCCACACTCGTCGCCGGCTCCATTCTCGCCATCGTCGCACTCCATGTCCTCACCGACTAACGTCACGCGCGCGTCCGGCGCTTGGGTGCCGCACCCTTGCGGTCTTCAAGGGTGCGGTTTTTTCCTTCCATCACGCCGTTAATCCGCCACAACCGTCTATTCGTCCGCCCCCGGCTTCTGTTGCTGCTTCTTCTTTAACGCCTCCGCAGTCCACGGCGGCACAACTCCATTCATCCGCGCATACGCGATCGCCTGCCCCAACATGTCGTGTCCATGCGTGACCAGGATGTACACCACATCTCCATCGTTCGCATCGGGCCCAAGCTTCTTCTCCGGCTTCGCGAAATCCGCGTTCGTCATGTGCTGCACCGCCGCAATCGCCGTGTCGAACGACTTGTTCAGCTCCTCCACAATCTTCGACTTGTCTGTGGTCGACTTTTCGAATGTCTTCCCATTGAATCCTTCCGGCGGCTTCACGCCCATCATTCCCGGAATCCCATAGTTCGCTTGCGCCGTGTGCATGAAAATCTCCGCCACCGATCGCACGCCGTCGCCCGGACGCCACGTCATTTTGTCCGCCGGCATCGCTCCGGCCAGGGTCGTGAATTTCTTCTGCATGTCCTGCAAATCGATGATCGCCTGTGCCTTCATGTCGTAACTAGGCGCCGTCTTATCCGCCGACTGCGCCTGTCCGCTTGCCCCAGCAGCCTGTGAAGCCGCCCACGCCGGATTCGCCGCGCTCCCCAGCACCAAACCGAACGCCAACACCAATCCCCGTATCGCCCACTTCGATGATCGTTTCATCTGAACTTTCTCCTCTGTGCGCAGAGCCGTTGACACATCGGCATTTTGTCCGTCCGAACGCGCACAAAAAAGCCGCGCGACACCGGACGCACCCCCGCGCCAATTCCGGTTTAGACGCGCCCATCAAAAAAACATTTCAGTTCTAGCGAGAGTCCGCAACATTTTTGAAATTGTCTTCTGCTTCGCGAACACGAAGCGCGCAAACCTCGAAAAAAACTCAAACGCCGGCCGGCCCGCCGATATAAATTTAGGAAAGTTCCATCAAACTCCTGCTTTGTGGGTCGCGGCTTCAGCCGCGACATTCCCATTTCCACAAAAAGGGGCTTCAGCCCCTGAAGTAACTCTCAGCGACCACACAGATCAGTTTAGAATTCACAAATGAGCCGGGCCAAATCCATCTTCCAAATCACAGCGCTACTGTCCTGTGCTCTTGTAGCAATTCTTTTCACCGCAACCCAAACCTCACCTCAACCTGAATCCTTCACCCGCCTCACCAACTCCCCAATCCTCTCCCCCCAAGGCACCACTTGGGAATCGGCCGGCAGCTTCAACCCCGCCGTCATCCTCGCCCCCAACAAAAAAATCGTCATGCTCTACCGCGCCCAAGATGCCTCCGGCACCTCCCGCATCGGCTACGCCGAAAGCACCGACGGCCTACACTTCACCCGCCGCGCCGAACCCGTCCTCTCCCCCGAAGCACCCTACGAAAAAGATGGCGGCGTCGAAGATCCTCGCCTCCAAAAATTTGGCGACACTTACTACCTCACCTACACCGCCTACAACAAAATCGACGCACAACTCTGCCTCGCCACCTCCCGCGATCTCATCCACTGGACGCGCCTCGGCGTCATCGTCCTAGCCAATCGCGGCAATTGGAACGTCAAATGGACAAAGTCCGGCGCCATCGTCCCCGAAGAAATCGCTGGAAAATATTGGATGTATTGGCTCGGCACCGCCGCGGATGGCACCGATCAGATGGGGCTTTCATCTTCCACCGACTTGCTCCACTGGACCGAGGAAACGCAATCCCCCGTCCTCCCCCGCCGCCCCGGCCAGTTCGACTCCCGCGTCGTCGAACCCGGCCCCGCACCAATCCTCACACGCG
>DATAMU010000827.1:0-4858 GCA_036266605.1 Candidatus Acidiferrum sp.
GCACCAAACTCTCGCTGATCTTCGTCCTTACCGTCGTCGGATCGGTCTGCGTCGTCGCCTACGGTGTCACGCACTACACGCAAGCCGCATTCGATGAGATGGACGCGCAGCGAACGACCGCCATCGTCGCCCAATTTAAAAAAGAGTTTACGCAGAGTGGTGAGACGGTTGCACAGCAAGTCAAAAATGCCGCCGACTCCGACCTCACTTTGAGGGCCGCCATCGACCTGGCTCGCCCGAGCGCCGATCAATCGTTGTACGTTCATGACGCAAACGGAGCCGCGCAAGACCATCAACTCGATTTCGTCGAGTATGCCGGATGGGATGGCACGATCATTTCGTCCGCTCAATTTCCCTCACGCGTCGGCACCAAGGCCGAGTGGCTCACCGCAACGAAAGATTGGAACGCGACGGCGCCTTTCTTGAAGAAAGAAGACCTGCCCGATGGCGCGGCACTTTCGCTCACGTCGGTGCGTACGATCGCGGGCGGCAACGATAAGAATCTCTACATCGCTGGTGGCCGCCGCATCGATCAAAATTTTCTTTCCAAGCTTGTGCTGCCCTCTGGGATGCGCGCGCTGCTCTACGTAAACCTTGAGCCGGGATTCAACTCCGCGTCGTTAATCAGCAGCGGCAAAGACGGAGTCGCACAACCGGAACTATTGCAGCCGATGATCGATCAAGTTCGCAAGCACCCACAGTCGCTGGTGCAAACGATCAACTGGAACCCCGACGCTGGTTCGGCGGAAACCTTTCATGCGATGCCGCTTCTAGGGCGCAACAACGATGTGCTCGGCGTGCTGCTGGTTGGCAGTTCGCAACTCGAAATGGTGTTGCTGCGCAATCGCATCATCGAGACCTCCGCGGTGGTCGCCGCGGTCGCCCTGCTCGTGAGCTTGCTCTTGAGTCTGTGGATCGCCGCGAGAATCACGAAGCCGGTCACCGAACTTTCGGAAGGCGCGCGCGAAGTTACGGCCGGGCGTTGGGAAACGCGGATCGATGTTCACGGCGTTGACGAGATCGGGCAACTCGGCATTGCATTCAACGACATGACGCGCACGCTTTCGGTGCAGCGCGATCGCTTGCTGCAAACGGAACGCGTAGCCGCCTGGCGTGAATTGGCTCGGCGTCTCGCGCACGAGCTGCGGAATCCGCTCTTCCCGATGCAGATCACGATTGAAAATCTTCAGCGCGCGAAGCAACTTGATTCGAAACAGTTTATGGAAGTGTTCAACGAATCGACGGCAACTTTGCGCGTCGAACTGGCGAATCTCAACGCGATCGTTGGGCGCTTCAGCGATTTCTCGAAAATGCCGGCTCCGGCGTTCACCAAGGTCGATGTGAATGAGGCTCTGCGCAACATCATTCGCCTGTTCGAACCGCAATTCAACGTCGTGGGCAAGCCGGCGATTCACGCCGAATACTTTCTCACCGAGCCGCTTCCAGAAGCCGATGCCGATCCAGTGCTGCTGCATCGCGCATTTCAGAATCTCGTGTTGAACGCGCTCGATGCGATGCCGTCAGGCGGAACGTTAACGCTCCGCACCTCGGAGCGCTCCGGGCATGTGCTTATCGAGATTTCCGACACCGGCACTGGCCTTACGCAAGAAGAGTGCTCGCGGCTTTTCACGCCGTACTATACGACGAAGCATCAAGGCACCGGCCTCGGCCTCGCGATCGTGCAATCGGTCGTCAGCGATCATCACGGATCGGTGAGCGTCTCGAGCGAAGAAGGGCACGGCACCACCTTCCGCATCGAACTGCCGCTGCGTCAGGCTGGAGCGCTGGTCAAGCCGCGCATTGATGAGGCGAAAGTCGACCCGAAGCGTGCTGCCGAAAGCGATTCGAACCCGAAAGCCGAGCCGTCCTCACTCGCCGAGGCGTCTGATTAGCTTTCTCAACAAACGCATCGCTGCGGGCCATCCCGAGAGATTCCAATGACCAAGAAGGCTCACCTGCTGATCGTCGATGATGATGCCAGCACACTGGCGTCGCTCTCGCGCGCTTTCCGGCTCGCGGGGCACGAAGCGACCGTCAGCGACAACGCTGCCCGCGCGCTTGATCTTGTCCGCAACGAAACTTTCGATCTCATTCTTTCCGATGTCATGATGCCGGGTAAAACGGGGATCGAATTCCTGGAAGATTTGAAGAAGGCTGGGGTAAAGACGCCGATCGTCTTGGTTTCGGGACAAGCCAACATTGAAATGGCTGTTCAAGCGACCAAACTCGGCGCGATGGATTTTCTCGAAAAGCCGCTCTCGACCGACAAGCTGCTCGTCACGCTCGAAAACGCGATGAAGCTCTCGCGTTTGCAGGCGGAGAATCGCGAACTCCGCGCCCGCCTGGGAAAGCACGAGTTGCTGGGCGTTGGTCCCGCGATGCAGCGGACGGTTGCCCAAATCGATCGCGTCGCTGCCAGCGAGACGCGCGTCTGCATCCTCGGTGAAACCGGAACGGGCAAAGAGTTGGTCGCGCGTGCCATCCACGAACGCTCGCCGCGCCGCGAAAACGCATTCGTCACGCTCAATTGCGCCGCAGTCCCCGCCGAACTGATCGAATCCGAGCTTTTCGGTCATGAAAAAGGCGCGTTTACCGGAGCGGCCGCGAAACACCTCGGCAAATTCGAACAAGCCGACGGTGGAACGCTCTTCCTCGACGAAATCGGCGACATGCCCGTCGCGATGCAAGCGAAGCTCTTGCGCGTGCTCGAAGAAGGCGAGGTTGAAAGGGTTGGCGGCGACAAGCCGATTCAAGTCAATGTGCGCGTCGTCGTGGCAACGCACCGCAATCTGGAAGATCTCGTCAAGCAGAACGCCTTCCGCCGCGACCTGTTTCACCGCATTTACGTCTTCCCGCTGAATCTTCCACCGCTGCGCGAACGCCTCGAAGATTTTCCCGTACTTGTCGAACACTTCGCGCGCCAGGTCGCTACGCAAAATGGCTGGAAAGAAAAAGCCTTCGCGAAAGATGCAATCGACGAGCTGCGCCGCTACGGCTGGCCGGGAAATATCCGCGAGCTTCGAAATGTGGTCGAACGGCTCGTGTTGTTGGCGGGAGACGAACCAGTCGGTGCCGCAGACGTAAGCTTGATTCTTCCAGTCTCCTCCGCCGCAATTCCGGGAAATCATGACGGAGAATCAGTCGCAAGTTCCCTCGGTACAGGCACGCTCTCCGAACGCACCGAGCAATTCGAAAGGGAAGTACTGCTCGCCGAAATCCGACGCCAAAATTTTCATATGACGAACGTGGCCCGCTCCATGGGCCTCGAACGCAGCCATCTCTACAAGAAGTGCCAGCAACTTGGCATCGACCTAGCATCGATGCGAAAAGTCGATTAGCAAGACGTCATTACGAAGCCTGATCGCACTTTTGACGCTCCCCAAGAGGCCGTTCGAATTCGGCGGCCCTATTCCGGGTTTTCGGTAGGTCAGCAAATAGCTGATTTAGCGGGACTTGCGCGGCCGTCCGGGCCTCGCCGTGAACCTAAACTCCCTAGAATCACATCCTTGCATGTTTTGCACATGTAAACCACGCAGAATCACATCCTTACGCAAAAATATACCGGGGGTGGGGTGCGTCTCCTTTTTATCCCTGTGTCAGAGGTACTCGGTGCCACCTGCAACCAATTGCGCAGTTTTCGCTAAGTCATTGAAAACAAGCTTAATTTAGTTCTTGACGCAAAATCGCTATCTGCAATATAGTATTTGCATATCGCAATATAGAACTTACGCAGTCCTCGGTTGGTGGCACATGACACTAGGCGACAAACTTCGTTCCCTGCGGGCAGTGGAAGGTTCTCTGCGCGGGATGAATCGCCCCATGACGCAGCTCGAGCTGATTCGCGCGATGAAGCGCGAAGTTGGCCGCGGGTTGAGCCAGGCGTACCTTTCGCAGATCGAGAGCGGTTCGAGGCCGCACCTGACGCAAGCGACGCGCGACCTGCTGGCGAAATTCTTTCGTGTCTATCCCGGATTTCTCGTCGATGACCCGGACGGCTATTCGCCCAGCCTGCAGTCGGACTTGCGCACGACGGACGCGAAAATCGATCGCTGGCTGTATGCCGGCATCGAGCGTTTCCCGTCGGATCCCGAGCTCGGCGATGCTTTGCTGAAAATCGCCGAAGTTCCGGATTCGCGCCACGCGCTGCTCTTGCTTGCGGAGATTCTCCGTGCACCTGGTTTGGCCGAGCGGCTCAGTGAAGTTCTGAAGCCGACCGCCACATCGGAATCCGTCGCGGCTCCGCAAATGTCGGCGACGCAATCGAGCGGGCAGCCGCCACCGACCCACCTTCAGGCATAACTCCCGCCGGGGAATTCCCCGAACCCGGCGACATCACATCGCGTCTCGAACTTCCAGCCGCGCACCGTGAAACTCACGGAGCGCTGAGCGACACGTGCGCTCACGAGGTGCTTTATGACTCTCTCAAGTTTTTATCTCTTCTGCTTCCTGATGGGACTTACGTTCAGCGTGCTGACGTTCGTGATGGGCGCTGTTCACGTACACATTCACCTGCCGTTCCACGCGCACTTGCCGGGGTACGGCGGTTCCGTGCACGTCGGCCACGGCGCGCACGGCGCCGGTCACGGCTCTGCGGCGAAAGGCGGTTCGCTTCGAGGAGCAACGCATGTCTCGTGGTTCAACGCATCCACGATCATGGCGTTTCTCGCGTGGTTTGGTGGCGCCGGTTACATCCTGACGCGCACTTCGCATCTGGTGGCAGCAGCAAGCTTGAGCCTCGCAGCGGTCGCTGGTTTGGTCGCGGGCACGATCGTGTATCGCTTCATGCTGAAGCTGACCCACGCCGGCGATTCGCTGATGCTCGACGAGGACTACCGGATCGAAGGCTGCGTCGGCACGT
>DATAMU010000828.1:0-3727 GCA_036266605.1 Candidatus Acidiferrum sp.
TATCTTCAACCCGCTCATTCTAAACAGCTTGCGCACTCTTTGAAAAAACATAGGGGGTATGGGGTATTCGTCCCAATTTGGAACCAGCAGCCTCCAAAACGAGGAGCGGCGCCATTCCGCTTCGACGGAGGCGCCGCTTCATCACACTCTTCCGTATCAATATCTACGCGATCTACGCGTTCGTCCCGCCATCCACCGTCAGATTCGCCCCGGTGATATACGACGCCTCCGGACTCGCAACGAACGCCACCAGCGCCGCCACTTCGTCTACTTTCCCGTAGCGCTTCAGCGCCGTCACGGCGATCTGAGGCTCCGCCCAATCACTCGCCGCCGGATTCAGATCCGTATCGATTGGCCCCGGCTGCACGTTGTTCACCGTGATCCCGCGTTCGCCCACTTCACGCGACAAGCCTTGCGTGAACATCTTCACCGCGCCCTTGGTCGCCGAATACGGCACAAGCCCGGGAGTCAGCAACCGTTCGCCGACGCAGGAACCAATATTGATGATGCGTCCATCCTTCTTCATGTGCTTCAACGCAGCTTGCGTCGCCACAAAAACGCCGCGGATGTTGGTGCCGACCAAACGATCAAGCTCCTCCAGGGTCGTGTCCTCAAATTTTTTCGCCACAGCGATCCCGGCGTTGTTCACCAGCACATCGAGCCGGCCAAGCGTCGACGCCGTCTTGTCCACGGCCGCTTTCACGGCAGCTGCATCGGTCGCGTCCGCCTGAATCGCGATCGCTTTGCGCCCCAGCTTTTCAATTTCTTTCACGACTGCGGCCGCCGCATCCGCACCTTTCGTGTACGTGATGGCTACATCCGCTCCATCCGCCGCCAATCGCTTCGCAACCGCCGCTCCAATCCCACGCGACGCGCCGGTAACAAGTGCTACTTTGCCATTTAACTTGGACATTCGATCTCCTCAAGTTCGGAATATTTTCCTCGCACTGTGTCGAGGATGAATCTTCGCGCCGCTCCCTTGCAGACATGGCATGGGCAACCGCCGGTTCACGACCGAACCGTTTCGCGCGGACCTTTGATGTCCGCCATGCGTGCAGCGTTACCGTTTATTTTTGCGCTGATTCAAAAAGCTTGAGCGAATATCGCGGTACACGCTTGAAAAAAAAAACGGCCTCCGGCCGCAGCCGGAGGCCATCGCGGAGCAAAAACTCGTCTCGATTATTTCTGATTCGGCAAATGAAAAATCAACGACCGATTCAGTTCCGTTCGATTCGCGTCGGGATCCGTGAGCTCCGCGAACAAGTGCGAGATCGCTTCTTGCTCTTCGGGCGAACGCTTCTGGCGATCAGCGAGAAACTCGGCTCTCGCCTTGTCTTGTGTTGCTAGATCTTTGGTCGCGATCCACGTGTAGTGCGTAAAGTCGCCGTCCGTCCGCACTTCCTCGACGACGAGCGCGTACGCCATGATCGTGCCGTCCGCGATCATTTTGTCGAAGACGGGCTTGTTGTATTTTTCCCAAGCCTTGCGGTACTCCGCACCTTTTCCCGGTTTCACTTTCACGAAACTGTAGCGCGAACACGGGAGAGTTCCCGCTGCCGGATGATCATTCGTGAAACCCGAAACGATCGCGCGCGTCAGGTAATCGTGCGTCTTGGCGAAGTCCGTGATTGCCAGGGCTTGCGAGGTCGGCCCACCCACGGCGGCTGCTCCTTTTTTTCCGGTCGCAGAACCTTTCCCGGCTTCTTCGTTCATCTTGGCGATCTGCGCACTCATCGCGCTCTCGACTTTTTCGACGCCGGCGTAATCCGCGACCATGTACCAAATCAGGTGTGTCGCGTTCTCCGGCACTCGTATGACCGGCTTATCCACACCCCACGCCTGGATCACGCCGTCCGCCATCAACTTGTCCCGCACCGGCCCGCCAACCGTCTTCACCAGATTGAGGAACTCGTCTTCCTTGCCCGGATTCACGTGATACTCATACCAAAACGTCAGCGGCTGCGGCGCGGCACCCGAAGTTTGTTGCGCTGAGGCTCCAAAGCACGACATCAGCATCAGCAATGCACAAAATAAAAATTGCTTCGTCATAGCTTCAATTTTCTCCTGGAAATTCAGCGAACGCGGAATGGCCTACTGGATGGTAGGAAGACTGAACCGGACTTCGTCCGGATGCAAACTATTTTTGCCGCCGCCAACTCATGAAGTGCCGCGGGGTACGAACGGCTTCGGCACGATCCAAAGCGCACCGAACACCTGACGTGACTACGAAAGATGTGCGCACATCGAAACAGCAACCCAAGCGCAACGCGCGAGGGTTTAAGCTACAATCCTTCTCAGTTCGGCGGGGCAGTTTCGCCCTGCGTATCGATTCACTTCTTTTGCTTTCGAGTTCCTGCTTGTGCGGCGCATAATTATTGCGTTTTCTCTTTCATATTTGACTGATCCTGTGGCGTGCGATGAAAAAACTGAAATTCATAGTTTCGCTTCATACGGAAGACAACGATTTCCAGGTCGCCCAAGCAGCGGCTGCCCGAGAGGCGTCGCAGAAATACGGTATCGATGCGGAAATCATCTACGCCGACAACAACGCCGTCGATCAGAGCACCCAGCTTTTGAAGGCGATCCAGAATCAGCCCGAGTTGAGGCCCGATGCGATTGTGTTGGAGCCGGTCAGCGGGACGGCCCTGCCGCAGGTCGCGCGCGCGGCCAGTTCGGCGGGTATCGCTTGGGTGGTATTGAATCGCAATCCAGAATATCTGTCGGAGCTGCATCGCGCCTCCAAGGCGCCGACATTTTCGGTGAGTTCGGACCACGTCGAGATTGGACGAATTCAGGGGAAACAATTCGCGGCGCTGCTGCCACGCGGAGGGTCGGTTCTTTATATTGAAGGTCCTTCGCAGAGTTCGTCGGCGCAGAAGCGCACGGCGGGCATGATGGAGAGCAAGCCCGCGAATATTCAGATTATTACGCTCAAGGGAAAGTGGACCGAAGAAAGCGGAGAACAGGCGGTTGCGAACTGGTTGAAGCTGGCGACTTCTCAAAATAAGGCGATCGACCTGGTGGGTGCGCAAGACGACGCAATGGCAATTGGTGCGCGGCGCGCGTTTGAGAAAGTTGCCAACGAGGAAGAACGCAATCGATGGCTGAGCTTGCCGTTCACCGGCGTCGATGGGCAGGTGAAGACGGGTCAGGTCTGGGTGCGGCAAGGCGCGCTCGCCGCGACGATTTATTTGCCGCCGCTTGCGGGAACTGCCGTCGAAATTCTCGCGAAAGCATTGCGCGACGGAACCCGCCCACCGGAACGCACCACGACAGCTTCTTATTCGATTCCCGAAGTTAGTTCACTGGCTTCGCGGAAGTAGCGTCGAGCGATGCGGGCCTTCCGAGCGCATCCGATAAAGTCCATGTCAATGAAAACACTTCGATTCCGACTGACTATTCCATTGCTGGTATTAAGTTTCTTCGCCTCACGGGTGGGCGCGGAAGAATTACGCGATGTTCAATTCGCAGAAGCCGGGGGCGTTGCGCTGAAGTTGGATGCGCACATTCCGGAGGGGGCGGGGCCGTTTCGTGGGGCGATTCTCGTTCATGGGGGCGGGTGGATTGGCGGGGACAAGCAGCAATACATCACGTACATATTCAAGCCGCTGGCGGATGCCAATTTTGTGTGGATCAGCATCAACTACCGGCTGGCGCCGAAGTTTATTTTTCCTGCGCCGGCGGACGATGTGGAGTTGGCGATTCAATATGTGCGGAAGAACGCGGC
>DATAMU010000829.1:0-2309 GCA_036266605.1 Candidatus Acidiferrum sp.
GCATCGATCAGCCCCGGCTGCACGATCGGATCGCCGAGCGCCGCCGTGTCGCTCTTCGCCAGCACGTGATTGTTGCTCAAGATATATTGCGTCCCGCCGCGCGTCAGCAGCGAACCCAATGTTCCGCCGCAGCACGTAATCGTGTGCGCCTTCGCATCGACGACCGAATCCGTTCCATTCCCACCCGATGTCCCCAGTTCGATCAGCCCCGTCTGCGTATTCTGGTTCCCCGGTACGATCGTCACCGTCGATGAGCCGGTCGCGTTCGTATTCGCCTGCGACACCGCTGTAACCGTCAACGTCGTCGCCACGTTCCCGCCGTTGCCATCCGAAGTCGTCGGCACATTTCCTGGCGCCACATAAAATCCCGACGACGAAATAAATCCCAGCGTTCGGCTCCCGCCCTGTTGCCCGTTCACCAACCAGGTCACACCCGTGTTGGTCGAGCCCGTCACACTCGCCGTAAATAGCTGCGTGCTGTAGCCGGCGATGCTCGCCGTTGATGGCGACACCTGCACCGTTACGTTCGACGGCACCGATTTCGTCGTGATCGTCACTGTCGCCGTGCCTGTTTTCGACGTGTCTTTCTGCGATGTCGCAAGAATCACCACTTGCGCCGGCGTCGGCACCGTCTTCGGCGCCGTATAAAGCCCCGTGCTCGAAATCGTCCCGTTCGCGCTTCCGCCCGACACTGTCCAGGTCACAGCCGTGTTAAATGTATCCGTCACGGTCGCATTGAATTGCTGCGTCGTCCCGATGACGATGTTCACTCCGGTCGGATCAACAGCCACGTTGACGACTTTCCCTGCCGTCCCGCTCTTGCAACCCGCAAACACCAACAGACATGACAGCGCGCCGACCGCAACGATGGCCCTTTTCAAACGTGTGCGTCGATTTGTCACGGTACCTGCTCGCATCGGAGGACACTCTCGCTGTCGTGAACCACTGTCATGAACCGACACTGGTGAAGTCCCAACAATCTATCAAACTTGCCTTGAATGTAGGTTATTTGCCCGGCCGGGGGGATAGGCCGCAGGTTACGTTACGCCCTTAACAATCGTACTGAAACTACTAGAAGCCACCCAACCGTCAAACCGCGAGCCGAGGCCGCCACCTCGATGGTGTAGGGGCGCAGCATGCTGCGCCCTAGGTCCGCACGATGTCCAGAATTGACTCAACGCTGGTTCTGACTTCTCACGCCGCATCCTCAACATCTTCCAAATCCCGCCAATTCGCGCCAACTCCGATTTCCACCACCAACGGCACCGCGAGCTTATGCACGTTCTCCATCTCTTCCTTCACCAGCTTGGTCAGCTTCTCCGTCTCGCGCTTCGGCGCCTCAAACAGCAGCTCGTCGTGCACCTGCAAAATCATCTTCGCTTCAAACTTTTCTTTCTTCAGCCGCTCATCGATGTTGATCATCGCCATCTTGATCAAATCCGCCGCTGTTCCCTGCAACGGCGAATTCAATGCCGTCCGCTCCGCGAAATTCCTCAGCTGAATCTGCGGTGAATTGATCTCCGGAATCGGCCGAATGCGCCCAAACAGCGTCTTCGCCATCTCAGTCTTTCGCGTTTCGTCCAGCGATCGATCTAGATATTCCTTCACACCGCGATACCGCGTGAAGTACGCATTGATGAACTGCGCTGCCTCTTTCTGCGGAATGCTCAGGTTCTGCGCCAATCCAAATGGCGACAATCCATAAATGATCCCAAAATTGATGACCTTCGCCGCGCGTCGATGTTCGGCATTCTGCATCAACGGGCCCACGCCAAACACTTCCTGCGCCGTGCGCGCATGAATATCTTCCGCATTGCGAAACGCCTCGAGCAGCACAGGATCGAGCGACAAATGCGCCATCACGCGCAGCTCGATCTGCGAATAGTCCGCCGCAAGCAACACATTCCCCGGCCCCGCCACGAACGCCGCGCGAATCTGCCGCCCCAGTTCCGTGCGAATCGGAATATTTTGCAGATTTGGATCGGACGAACTCAGCCGCCCCGTTGCCGCGTTCGTTTGCGACAAACTCGTATGCACGCGCCCCGTATCCTTCGAAATCAACTTTGGCAGCGAGTCGACATACGTGCTCTTTAGCTTCGACAGCTCGCGAAACTCGATAACTTTCGCCGGTATCGGATGCTGGTTCGCCAAATCTTCCAGCACATCCGCCGCCGTCGAACGCACCCGCCCCTTGCCTCGCCGAAACGGCGACTGCAAGTTCAATTTGTCGAACAACACTTCCGCGAGCTGCGTTGGCGAGTTCACGTTGAACTCCACACCCGCCATCTCCCAAATTTCTTTCTCCAGCC
>DATAMU010000830.1:0-2207 GCA_036266605.1 Candidatus Acidiferrum sp.
GATCGGCTCACATCGAATCCAGCCTTCTGCGCGGTCGCGATGTCAACGAACGGCGTGAGCGCGGTCAGCGCCTGGCTGATGTCGGTCCAGCACGCGGTGCGCTCGTACGTGTTGTTGTTCGGAGGATCGACGCTCTCTGGAACGCCGGCAAGTCCAGTGATCATCTCCACCGGGCCACCGAATTTGGGCAGCACTTCCGGGGCAAGCACGCGAGCAAGCGTGCGGTGATCGCTCTCGATGCCCATGATCCGCGCGGCGGTGACACGAAGATCGGGCGTGCTGAAATTGCGCACGCCGACGAGATACGCCGCGATGAACGCATCTTCGAGCGTCACCAGCGTATTCAGCGTGACTTGCGCGCTCGAGAACATTCCTTTGGGATAGAAAAACGAAGTGAATGGTGTGTGCGTCTGCGTCACCGATTTCTCCAGCAGGAAGTGCGACATCTCTTCATTCATCGCGGCGACCAGATAGCCCTGATCGTCGCTGGGCAAGCCGTTGAAAAACGGCGCGAGTTCGATGATGTGGAAATACGTGGTGACGGCAAGCGCCTCGGCGATCTGCGCGGCGAGCAAAATATCGAAGTCGCCTTTCTCCACGCCGGCTTCGTTGCCTTCCGGACGGCGGAATTTCGGCTGCGCGGCGGCAAGGCTCATCAAGTTGTCGAAACCGACGAGGCCCGTTGCGCCGACAGCCGCGCCCATCAGAGAAGCTCTGCGAAGAAACGATCGGCGGTCGCTGGTTTTGCGGTCGCCGGGCACTTCAGACACACCCGTAGCATCTGCGTTGTTCATACACTTTTCCCCATTTCGAGAGATTCGAGGAGAGAGCGGAGTACGACACCACCACAGCCGGTGAGGGCGACCGCGCTAACCTTCGTGATTGGTAGTACGGCGATGACTGTGATGTGGATGATGCGAAAGCCTGTTTTTACATTTCAGAAACATGAATTTCCGATAGCCGAATAGCTGCTCGCTTGTCGGCGACGAATCGAAGTGCTACGGTTTCTCTCCCACCAGCCCGACAACGGAATCCTCGAAGCGGTTCGTCTATACGTCGCAAGTGAGCTAGAACGCACTCAACGGAAGGGAAATCACATGGCAGATAAATTGGCAACGCTGAAGGCGAAATATCAATCCGTATTGAATTTCATACAGCAGCAACAAAACACGCAACTACAGAACGTGAACATGGAAGGTGACAAGCTGTTCATCCGCGCTGCGGCACCGTCGCAGGACGTGAAGAACAAGATCTGGGATCAAATCAAGCTTGTCGATCCGACGTTCTCAGATTTGACGGCGGACATCACGGCGCCGGAAGCGGCGGCGGCAGCTGCGGTGGGCGGAGCGAGCACCGCTGCGGCTCCTCGCACCTACACGGTGCAGGCCGGCGACAATTTATCGAAAATCAGCAAGCATTTTTACGGCGACCCGAATCAATACATGAAGATCGTGAATGCGAACAAGGAAACTTTGCCTGATCCGGACAAGATCAAGCCGGGAATGGAGTTGACGATTCCTTGATCGTGGCGTGAAAAGAGGTTGACCGTTCGTTGGGGAGTTTCGAAGTCATGAAGGCGCGTCCGAGTTCTTCGGGCGCGCCTTTTCATCTTGCGCGAGCGAAAGGCGGCGATTCCGCGTTGTTGGCGACCTAAAGTGCGACGTGATTCTGGAATTGAGTTTTGTTGGCGACGTAGGTCGTCGGGTTGATGCCGGAGAATGCGCGGAAGTCGTGAATGAAATGAGCTTGGTCGAAGTAGCCGCATGTCAGCGCTATTTGCGGCCAGTCGATCACGGAGTCCGCCGCGGCGGTGCTGACGATGTTGCGCAAGACCTGCTGGAAGCGTTGGACGCGGCAGAATAATTTTGGCGTGAGGCCGACGTGCTGCGAAAAAAGCTGAATGAAACGGCGGTCGCTGAGCCCTGTCTGTTCTGTTACGGCAGAGATTGCGTGATTCGGACGACGGCAGAAATTGTCGACGGCGAAAGAAACCGCGGGAGGAGTCGGCTCGGCCGGCGCGTTGAGCCTGCGGAGAAATGTTTGCTCGAGAATTTTGAATTTTTGCCGCGGCGACCGAGCGGCGAGCAGCTGTTCGCGCAAATCGGAGGCCGCCTGACGTCCCCAGAGATCGGCGAGCGATGCGTTGCCGTCCTGGAGCTCGCCAGCCGGCAGGCGTAAAAACGGAAACGCGCCGCCTGGCCTGAACG